>JAYWFR010000187.1:0-9379 GCA_043778695.1 Polaromonas sp.
GCACACATCTACCCATGGCGCGTTTGGCGCTCTGGCGCACGGCATTGGCACCAGCGAAGTCGAGCATGTGCTGGCCACCAACACGCTGCTGGCCAAAAAAGCCAAGAACCTGCTTATCAATGTTGAAGGCACGCTACCCGTGGGCTGCACCGGAAAAGACATTGTGCTGGCCATCATCGGCAAAATTGGCACGGCGGGCGGCACCGGCTACACGATTGAGTTTGCGGGCGCCGCCATTCGGGCGCTGTCAATGGAAGGCCGCATGACGGTGTGCAACATGGCGATTGAAGCCGGCGCTCGGGCTGGGCTGGTGGCGGTGGACCAAAAAACCATCGACTACTGCAAGGGCCGCTTGCTGTCGCCAACCGGTGTTGAATGGGACATGGCGGTGCGTTACTGGTCAACCCTGCAGTCAGACGCTGGCGCGGTGTTTGACAAGGTGGTTGAGCTGGACGCGAGTCAGTTGCTGCCGCAAGTGACCTGGGGCACATCGCCCGAGATGGTTTTGTCGATTGACGGCATCGTGCCCGACCCCGACAAAGAAAAAGACTTGAGCAAACGCGACGCCATCGAGCGCGCTTTGAAATATATGGGCCTGCAGCCTGGCAAAGCATTAAACGACTTGTATGTTGACAAAGTTTTCATCGGCAGCTGCACCAACAGCCGCATCGAAGACATGCGAGAAGCCGCAGCTGTCATCAAAAAAATAGGCCAAAAAGTCGCCAAAAACATCAAACTGGCGCTCGTCGTGCCCGGTTCAGGCCTAGTCAAAGAACAAGCCGAACGCGAAGGCCTGGACGTGATCTTTAAGGCCGCAGGCTTTGAGTGGCGCGAACCCGGCTGCAGCATGTGCCTGGCCATGAACGCCGACAAGCTGGAGCCCGGTGAGCGCTGCGCATCAACCAGCAACCGCAACTTTGAAGGCCGCCAGGGCGCGGGTGGAAGGACGCATTTGGTGTCGCCTGCGATGGCGGCTGCGGCTGCAGTGCATGGGCATTTTGTTGATGTACGCAGGTTTGTTTAGCTTAGGCTTAGGCTAAAGCGAATGAGTCAATTACAAAAACTTCTGCTTAGCTTGCTTTCTGGCCGCGGAGATCAGAACATTCGCTTAGCAGATTTGCTCAGGTTACTGGAATATTTTGAGTTCAATGTACGCATAAAAGGCTCGCACCACATTTGCACAAGGAGCGATGTTGTTGAAATCGTTAACTTGCAGCCTGCAAGTGGCATGGCAAAGCCGTATCCGGTCAAACAAGTCAGGGAACTGGTTGTGAAGTACAAACTGGCCGAACTAGAAAATTAAGGAGTATGGCGATGGATAGCAAATACGAAATCATCATCTACTGGAGCAACCCGGACTCAGCGTATATCGCTGAAGTGCCTGAGCTGCCGGGCTGTATGGCTGATGGCATAAGCTATCAGGAAGCGTTGAGCAATGCGCAAATCATCATCGGCGAGTGGCTGGAAACAGCCGCATCGCTTGGCCGCGCCATACCCGAAGCCCGCGGACGATTGCTGTTTGCATAGCGCGCGTTTAACTTAACTTTCTAACAAGGACCACTTTCATGAAATCTATCGCCCTGATTTTTATCGCTTGCTTTACGCTACTGCTATCAGCCTGCAACACCGTCAAAGGCGTGGGCCAGGACGTGCAAAAAGCGGGCTCGGTTCTTGAAAACGCAGCAAAAAAATAATGCAAAAATTCACCCTCCACACTGGCCTGGTCGCGCCGATGGACCGCGAGAACGTTGATACCGACGCGATCATTCCTAAACAGTTTTTAAAGTCAATTCGCAAAACGGGTTTTGGGCCAAATTTGTTTGATGCATGGCGTTACCTAGACCCAGGCGAGCCCGGCCAAGACCCTGCAAGCCGCAAGCCCAACCCTGACTTTGTGTTGAACCAAGCGCGTTACAACGGCGCATCAATCCTGCTGGCGCGTAAAAACTTTGGCTGCGGCTCGTCGCGTGAACATGCGCCCTGGGCGCTGGACCAATACGGCTTTCGGGCCATCATTGCGCCGAGCTATGCCGACATTTTTTTCAACAACAGCTTTAAAAACGGCCTGCTGCCTATCGTGCTGCCAGAAGCGCAGGTGGCCGCATTGTTTGATGAGGCGCTGGCCTTCCCGGGCTACAAATTGGCGATTGACCTGGAGCGCCAGGTGATTGTGAAATCGCAAGGCGAGGAGATCCCATTTGATGTTGAAGTGTTCCGCAAATATTGCCTGATCAATGGTCTGGACGATATTGGTTTGACGTTGCGGCACAGTGACAAAATCAAGGCCTTTGAAGCGGAGCGTCTGGCGACCAAGCCGTGGCTGAACCACACGGTCGCGATCTGATCTGGCTGTTTTCAGGCTCTTTTTAAGCATCAAATTCTGCTCTAGCCCAAGTAAAGTATGCGCAAGCAGCTATCAAAATAATAGTAATCGAACTCGACCCATGAAAATTGCAATTCTCCCCGGTGACGGTATCGGCACTGAAATCGTGGCAGAGGCCGTCAAGGTTTTAAATGTCTTAGACCTGAAGTTTGAAACTGAATCAGCTCTGGTCGGCGGCGCGGCCTACGAGGCTTTTGGCCACCCGCTGCCTGATGCAACCTTGAAGCTAGCCAAAGAAGCGGATGCTGTGTTGTTTGGCGCTGTCGGCGACTGGAAATACGACACGCTCGACCGCCCGCTGCGCCCTGAGCAAGCCATTTTGGGTCTGCGTAAAAACCTCGGCCTATTCGCGAATTTTCGCCCGGCCATCTGCTACCCGCAGCTGGTTGATGCATCGAGCTTGAAGCGCGAGCTGGTCAGCGGCTTGGACATTTTGATCATCCGCGAGCTGACGGGCGACATTTATTTTGGCCAGCCGCGCGGCAGACGTGTGGCAGTTGACGGGCACTTTCCCGGCAGCGAAGAAGCCTTTGACACGATGCGCTATTCACGGCCTGAGATTGAGCGGATTGCGCATGTGGCGTTCCAAGCCGCTCGAAAGCGCAAAGCAGCAGGTGGCGAAGGACGCGTCACCAGCGTCGACAAAGCCAATGTGCTGGAAACCTTTCAGCTCTGGAAAGACGTGGTCACCGAGATTGGCCTGCAGTACCCCGATGTGGCACTTGACCACATGTACGTCGACAACGCGGCGATGCAGCTCGTCAAAGCGCCGAAAAAGTTTGATGTGGTGGTCACGGGCAACATGTTTGGCGACATCCTGTCGGACGCCGCCGCCATGCTGACCGGAAGCATCGGCATGCTGCCTTCAGCCAGCCTGAACGCCAAAAACCAGGGCCTGTACGAGCCCAGCCACGGCAGCGCGCCTGACATTGCGGGCAAAGGTGTGGCCAACCCGCTGGCGACAATTTTGAGTGCCGCGATGATGCTGCGCTTTAGCTTGAACCAGCCAGAAGCCGCAGCGCGGATTGAAAAGGCAGTGGATGCCGTGTTGACGCAAGGTTTGCGTACACCGGATATTTACAGTGAAGGCATGACGAAAGTGGGTACAGCGCAAATGGGTGATGCGGTGGTCAAGGCTCTGGCCTGATTACAATGCGACCATGAATGTACTTCAGACGTTTATTAAAACGACAGGCAAAAACCTCGGTACTAAGGGCTAGCAAGCCCGCCTCGTCGCGCCCACCGGCCAGACGAGCCGGGTCATAAAAATCACTTTTTGACAGGGGTTCCCAAATGAAAAACTCTCAAAACACCGTCGGCCTCGTCGGCTGGCGCGGCATGGTCGGCTCGGTGCTGATGGACCGCATGATCGCGGAAAAAGACTTCGACCTGATTGAGCCGATTTTCTTTTCTACGTCCAACGCGGGCGGTAAAGCACCACCACAAGCAAAAAACGAAGCCACGCTTAAAGACGCGATGGACATTGCGGCGCTCAAAATGTGCGACATCATCATCACGGCACAAGGCGGTGATTACACAGCAGAGGTATACCCCAAGCTGCGCGCTGCGGGCTGGCGGGGCCACTGGATTGACGCGGCATCGACCCTGCGCATGAACAGCGACGCGGTCATTATTTTGGATCCGGTGAATCTGCCTGTGATTCAAAGCGCCTTAGTAAATTTAAAAGGCAAGGGCGGCAACTGGATTGGCGGCAACTGCACCGTCAGCTGCATGCTGATGGGTGTAGGGGCGCTGTACAAGGCCGGTTTGGTCGAATGGATGACGTCGATGACTTACCAAGCGGCATCGGGCGGCGGCGCGCAGCACATGCGCGAGCTGCTTACGCAATTTGGCACGCTCAATGGCGAAGTCAAAGCCCTGCTGGACGATCCGAAATCCGCGATTTTAGAAATCGACCGCCGCGTGCTGGCCAAACAGCACAGCCTGTCAGCAAGTGAGACCGCTAACTTTGGTGTGCCCCTTGGCGGCTCGCTGATTCCGTGGATCGACAAGGATTTGGGGGCTGACAAACAGCCCGGCGATGCGGGCTGGGGGACAAGCAAGGAAGAATGGAAAGCTGGCGCAGAAACCAACAAAATTTTGGGTCAAGGCGCAGGCTTTGACGTACCCGCAGTCCCGGTCGATGGCTTTTGCGTGCGCGTGGGCGCGATGCGCTGCCACAGCCAGGCGCTGACCTTCAAACTGAAAAAAGACGTGCCGCTGGCAGACATTGAAGCCATGATTGCCGCTGACAACGCTTGGGTCAAAGTCGTGCCGAACACGAAGGAAGCCACCATTCAGCAGCTGACGCCCGTCGCCGTGACGGGCACGATGACGATCCCAGTGGGCCGCCTGCGAAAATTGGCGATGGGGCCAGATTATTTGGGCGCATTTACCGTCGGCGACCAATTGTTGTGGGGTGCTGCCGAGCCGCTACGCCGCATGCTGCGCATTTTACTGAAGAATTAAGTTGTCCGTTGCTAATGTGAAGTTAGACCAAATGCCTTGAAGTTAGCAGCCACTCACGCGAGACGCACCGACAATGGGCGTAGTGTAAGCATTTGTCTTTTATCGTTGCCATGAGACAACAATTAAAACTTGCATCCCGCGCTAACAGGCTGTGTCAAAACTTAAGTGGTGTCTTAGCTTGTCAGCGTAACGCCTTGATGTTAAGGTTGTTTTTCGAAAATTTGCATTGAGGTTTTTGTGCAATTCAACAAAATAAAATCAGCAGCAAAACGAGCTATTTATGCTCAAAATTCCATGACACACCGCTCCAAACGGCGTTTGGGCGTTCTGGCAAGCGCTGTTGCGCTGCTGGGCAGCCTTTCGCAAACCCCTGCCCTGGCTCTCGGCCTGGGCAAGATCACTGTTCAATCTGCCCTTGGCGAAGCGCTTAGGGCGGAAGTTGAGGTGCCTGAAATCAACGCTGACGAGGCTGCAAGTCTGCGAGTTGGCGTTGCGTCACCAGCGGCCTTCAAGGCGGCCGGTTTGGAATATTCGCCAGCAGTAACTGGTGTGCAAGTGAGCCTGCAAAAACGAGCCGATGGACGCTCTTTTTTAAGCCTGAGCAGTGCGCGCCCCGTCGCTGAGCCTTTTGTTGACCTGATCATTGAAGCGAGCTGGGCGTCTGGCCGTTTGGTGCGAGACTACACCATGTTGTTTGACCCGCCTAATCTGCGGCAACCAGCGCCTGTTGCTGCTAACGCACCCACCGTAGCAACGGCAGTGACCCGACCAGCGATAGCCAGCACCCCAATAGCTGCGGCAGTGCCGGTGACTAAAAATCAGGCATCAACGGCGACTCGTCCTGCCGCGCCACCGCAGCCAGTGACGCCAAAGTCCAGCGCGGCCAGCCCGAAAGAAAAGGTCTCCGCCCCCGCCAAACCGGCAGCCACTGGTCAGCAAGTCAAGGTCAAAACCGGTGACACGGCCAGCAAAATTGCCGCGCAAAACAAGCCTGCGAGTATTTCGCTAGATCAGATGTTAGTCGCGTTGCTCAAAAGCAACCCTGAAGCGTTTGTTGGCGGCAATATCAATCGCTTGCGATCGGGATCTGTGCTGCAGATACCGACCACGGAAGATGCAGCAGCGGTAGCGGGCACTGACGCATCAAGAACCATCGTTGCACAGGCCAAAGACTTCAACGATTTCAGGCAAAAGTTGGCATCAGGCGCGCCGATGACGCGAATCGAAAGTGCCAATCGCCAAACCGGCGGCAAAGTGCAAGCCAAGGTAGAAGACCGCGCAGGCGCTGCGGTCACACCTGACAAATTGACCTTGTCTAAAGGTGCCTTGCAGGGCAAGGCCGCCGCTGAGGACAAAATCGCCAAGGACAAGCAAGCCAATGACGCAACCACCCGCGTGGCTGAACTGTCTAAAAACATCGGCGACTTGAACAAAATTTCAGGCGCGCCCGCCAGCCCGGCGGCTGCTACCGCCGCAACCGCATCAGCGGCTAAAGCGCCTGGCTTGCCGATTGACAAGCCCGCTGTGGTGCCTGCGCCAGTTGTGGCTTCGGCTGCGGCTGTGGCTAGTACAGCAGCTGCCACTGCGGCGGCTAGTGCTGCCAAGAATGCAGCAGCTCCAGTTGCCGTTGTTATACCCGCACTGGCAGCATCGATGCCAACTGCGAGCGCCACCACCAGTACACCCGTCGCTACTCTAACCAGCGCAGCAGCGTCGAGCCCAGTGGCCTTGGCCGCCAGCGCACCAGCTGCGGTTGCAAGCGCTCCGGTCGTCGCCTCTGCTGCCGCCGCGAGCGTACCTGTGGTGGTTAAAAAGCCTGTTGTTGTTACCCCGCCACCGCCTGAGCCTAGCTTGATCAATGACTTGACCAATAACGAGTTTGTCTTGCCGGGCTTGGCCGCACTGCTCGCGCTGCTGGCGGGGTTTGGTTTTTACCGCTACAAAAAGCGTGACCAAGGCGCAGCCGTTGACAGCTCGTTCCTCGAAAGCCGCTTGCAGCCTGATTCATTTTTTGGTGCCAGTGGCGGTCAGCGCATCGACACCAACGAAAGCGGCAGCGCTACCGGCTCATCAATGGTGTATTCGCCCAGCCAGCTTGACGCAGCGGGCGACGTAGACCCAGTGGCTGAGGCTGATGTTTACTTGGCTTACGGCCGGGACCTCCAGGCTGAAGAGATTTTAAAAGAAGCGTTGCGCACGCACCCAAGCCGGGTTGCCATTCATGCCAAGCTGCTAGAAATTTACGCCAAACGCCGTGACTTGAAAGGCTTTGAGGCGGTTGCCGGCGGCGCTTTCACCTTGACACGGGGTACTGGCTCTGAGTGGGCGTACATCTGTGAGCTGGGGCGTGACGTTGACCCTGCTAATCCCATGTACCAACAAGGCGGCCAACCCCAACCTGCGCAAGCGCAAGCAGCTGCGTTAACGCCAGCCATGGCGGCGTCGTTCGGCGCAGACACAGTTCCGCAAATGATGGTGGCATCGTCGGGCTCACCCGACAGCGCTGCAGCTGATGTTGACTTTGATCTGGATCTGGATTTTTCTGCTGACAATGCGCCTGCTCGGTCAGTCCCTAGGGCTGCAAACTCTGGCGCATCGCCCACTGCACTGGAGCCTACCGCAGCTATGCGCGCACTGCACGAGCCAAGCTTTGACGCTTTGGACATGGATTTTGGCGACGCTGCGCCCGCTTCTGCCAAAGCAAATGCGCCATTGTTGGCTGATAATTTCTTGAGCTTTGATATCGAGCCGCCTCCGGTTGCCACCAAGCCAGTGGCTCCGTTGGTTTCGACGGCTATAGCCGCTAAAACAGCGCCAGCGGCAATCGACAGCAGCATGCTGGAGTTTGATATGGGTTCCTTGTCGCTTGACCTCGACGCCCCCATCACCGAAAGCCCGACGCTCGGAAAAGCTGCGGCGCATGCGGCTCCGGCGGCTATCGAAGGCCCGCTGGACGTCAAGTTTGCTTTGGCTGAAGAGTTTCGCGCTCTAGGTGACTCCGACGGCGCTCGCTCGCTCGCCAGTGAGGTGGTTGCCCAAGCCCAAGGCGCGCTGAAGACCAAAGCGCAGGCGTTCTTAAACGCCCTGTCGTGATTTAGCTTTGCGTCTGGTTTCATTTTGAGGCTAGCGCTGGGGGTGACCTACAACGGCAATGCCTACGAGGGCTGGCAAAGCCAGCTCTCGGGCAACACCATTCAAGACAAACTTGAGCTGGCGCTTGCCAAGTTCAGCCTTCAGACCATCCGCGTCAACTGCGCGGGTCGCACCGACGCCGGTGTACATGGCCTGATGCAGGTGGTGCATTTTGATACGCTGCTTGTACGCGAAACTGCATCGTGGGTGCGCGGTACCAACGCGTTCTTGCCAACTGACATTGCGGTGCAATGGGCGCGTGTGGTGTCCGACGAATTTCACTCACGCGGCAGCGCAATCGCCCGGCGCTATGCCTATGTATTGCTTGAATCGCCGGTGCGTCCCAGTGTTGAAGCAGGTCGGGTTGGTTGGATTTACCGCTCGCTGGATGGTGAAAAAATGCGGGAGGCATCGGCATATTTGTTGGGCGAGCATGACTTCAGCTCGTTTCGCGCATCGCAGTGCCAGGCTAAATCGCCTGTTAAAACTATCCAAAACATCGACATTACGCAAACACCTGGCTCCAGCTATTGGCGCTTTGAGTTTCAAGCCAACGCTTTTTTGCACCACATGATTCGCAACATCATGGGCTGCCTGGTGGCGGTTGGCCAGGGTTTTGAGAGGCCCGAGTGGATAGTTGATGTACTGGCCGCCAAAAGGCGCGATGCGGCTGCGCCAACTTTTTCACCGGATGGTTTGTATTTTTTGGGGCCGGTTTATGAAGAAAAATACGGACTGCCAACGAAAGCAACAGCCTATGATTGGCTGCCATGAAGGATCTCGCCCCCACGCTTTCCGCTTCGCGTAGTTCGCTGCTCCCCGAGGGGGCTAGCCTTGCTAGGGGCGGCCCGTCGCTGCGGCCGCTCGCGCGCGTACGAACCCGAATCAAAATCTGCGGCTTGACCCGCGAGCAAGACGTTGACGCTGCTGTAGCCGCTGGCGCTGACGCAGTCGGCTTCGTGCTGTACGAGCCCAGTGCTCGTTACGTTAGCGCCCAGCGCGCAGCCGAATTAGCCGCCCGCCTGCCCCCATTTGTCACGCCGGTGCTGTTGTTCGTCAACGCTTCTGCTTCCGAAATCATAGCTGCTTGCTCACGTATTCAGGGCGCTTTGGTGCAATTTCATGGTGATGAAACGCCTGCAGACTGCTTAGAAATCGACAGGCCGTTCATCCGTGCGGCCCGCATCCCCATCCAGGCAGAAACCCCAAACGCACCATTGGATTTCGATCTCGTAAAATACTCCCAAGATTTCAACTTAGCTCAAGCCATTCTTTTAGACGCGCATGTCGAAGGTTTTGGTGGGGGCGGAAAAACATTCAATTGGTCACTGCTTCCTCCAAGCGTCAATGCTCACCTCGTTTTGTCTGGTGGACTCACACCTGCAAACGTGGGCG
>JAYWFR010000188.1:0-3947 GCA_043778695.1 Polaromonas sp.
TGGCGCGTTTGCGCAAGGCGCACCGTGGACATGCGATGGCAAGTTCTACCAGGTCAGAGCGCCTGCCGGATCCCCGTCAACCCTCTACTCCATCATCAATCCGCCGGACAACAGTGCGTTTCAGGTCACCCCTTTGTACACGCTGGCGACCACTTTTGTCACGCCCAGCGCCAATACATTTGTCAACGGCCTCGGGTATCGCAAGGCAGATAATTTTCTTTACGCTCTTCATCGCGGGGCGGTTGGCGGCACGGATGCGCCCAACAACACAATGTACAGAATCGGCCAGTCTGGAGCGGTTGCGCTGGGCGTTGTCACCGGTCTTCCTGCCAACTTTGCGCCTACAGCGGCTGACTTTGATGATCTCGGCTTTTATTACGTTTTGCTGGCTGGTGGCACCAGCAGCATGTACAAAATTGACGTGACGACGTCGCCGCCATCGGTCGTCGCAACCATCCCTCTTTCAGTGGCTGTGCCAAACGTGGGCGACATGAGCTACATCCCCGTTCCAAGTGCGCCGGGTACCGGTAGCTTTTACGGTTTGACCGCTGGCGCCAGCGGGGTAAAGATCACATTGGCTGGCGCTGTTTCTAACCTGACATTTACCGGCATACCCGCAGCGGCGGGCTGGGGCACAACCTGGGCAGATGCGTCAGGTTATTTTTATGGCTATGACAATCAGGCAACGGGTGGCACCGCTGTTTACCGCATTAACCTGGGAACGCTTGCCTCCATTGCTGATTCTGCTGGGCCGGTGATTTCGGGCAGCGACGGCGCGCAGTGCCTTAATTTTTCTACCACCGGCTTGGCAACCGGAACCGTTTTTATCGACAGCAACAGCAACGGCGTGCTTGCCGGTGCTGAGCAAGGCCTGGTGCTGCCAGCCACCACGTTGACGGTTTATGCAATTGATGGCTTTGGCAAAGTGGCCGGCTTGGGTGCTGTCAGCCCCAGCACGGGCAACTACACCATCACGGGTCTGTACCAAAGCTCCAATTACCAGTTGGTGCTGTCAAACAACAATGCCGTAGCCATTGGCGCGATTGCGCCAGCAGCCAGCCTTCCAACCGGTTTTAGCAATACTGGGGAGAGCCTGGGCGCGGTGGCTGACGGTGTGGTCGACGGCAAAAGCCCGGGCTTCAGCACGCCGATTTCGGGCGGAACAGGTGGTTTGAACTTTGGCGTTCTGGGCAGCGATATGGCCCCTGTCTTAAGCGGTTTCCCGGCTAACGCGACTGCCGGCTCCACGATCTCAGGGGTAATCACATGCACCAACCTTGCCGGTGGTGCTGCTGCGTTGAACGCTACCTGTGGTGCTCTTGGAACCGCGCCACCGGGGCTTACCGTTACGGTGGGAATCTGTTCGCCACCCTCGCCTGTGGCCAGCCTAGGCTCTGGTGCCAGCATGACTTGTAGTGTTTCTATCGTGGTTCCGGCTACTGGCAGCTTTACAGTCACGGGTGTTACTGGGGCGCAAAACGACGGCAACGGCGGCGCGGGCGCTGGCGGCAACAACAGCACCCAGCTGACCCGAGCCGTAGCGCTTGCGGCCAAGTTGTCTGTGACTAAATCAAACGGCGTCGGCGTGGTGGCCGCCGGTGGCCAGACAATTTACAGCTTGGTTGTCAGCAACGCTGGCCCTAGCCCGGCGGACGGCACCATTGTCAAAGACCCTGTAGCTGCTGGACTGCAGTGCAACTTGCTAAGTTGCCCCGCCGGGAGCTTGGTCAACGGCGCGGTTTGTCCGCTGGCGGCGAACCTGACGATTGCTAACCTGCAAAGCGTCGCGGGCATCGCGATTCCTGCGCTGCCTGCAAACAGCTCGCTCACTTTGCTGGTGACATGCGGCGTCACCGCAACAGGGCTTTAGCGTGAGCTGGAATGTGGCCCAAAGACATTGAGCTGCCGGCAATGGGCGGCGACTATGAATGGATGGTGCGGCGCGACACGCTGGGCGATGCTTTGCAGTTTATGAACGCGCGGCTCACTGGGCCGAAGCAACTGGGCAAAGTAACGGGGCCGAAGTAACGGGCCAAAAGTAACGGGGCCGAAGTAACGGAGCAAAAGTAATAGGGCACGAATAACGTGGCTCAGCCAGCATCAGCTTGCGGCACGCTGCGCGCGTGACTTGGCCAGCGCGGCTTGAATCACTGACAGCTTGGTAGTCGTTTCAATGCTTTCCTGAGTTGTCTTTAAAGATTCTTTAGGGCTGTAGACCAATGAATTTGTCCGCGATAAGCTATGAAAGGCATAGCGATCCAGCGCCTGGTCAGCCTGCATTTGTGACCACGCCGCCCAGCCGGTTTGCTCGCCCGTCACGTTCGCCAGACTGATGCAATCGACCGGGCACACTGCAATGCACAGCTCGCAGCCAGTGCAGTGCAGCTCGATCACGGTGTGCATCATCTTGTTGCTGCCCAAAATCGCGTCGGTGGGGCATACCGGCAAGCACAACGTGCAGCCAATGCACCAATCTTCGTCAATCACGGCCACGTTGCGTGGGGCTTCCAGGCCGTTGGCGGGGTTTAAGAGCAGGACAGGCAGGCCAGTAATGGCTGCTAGCCGGGCAACACCCTCAGCGCCTCCTGGCGGACACTGGTTGATGGCCGCGTTGCCTTGGGCAATAGCATCGGCGTAGGCCATGCAATCAGGGTAGCCGCAGCGCGTGCACTGCGTTTGCGGCAGTACCTCGTGTATGCGCTTGGCGAGTAACGAGGTATTGGGCGATGAGGGTGTCGATTCAGTCACCCCAATATTGTCACTGTTTTAGCGGCTGCGAGCGGCCTTGGCAGGAGCGCTTTTGGCTGTGGCCTTGACGGCTGGCTTGGCAACAGGTTTTGAAACGGGTCGTAAAACAGGTTTTGCGACAGGCTTCACAAGCGCTAGCTTTTTAGGAGCTAATCGCCCAAGTGTTGATTGGCTTGCAGCAGTTTTAATAGCGTTCCCTGATGGCCGTTTAACGCCTTTGTTGGCCTCTAAAATAAACGCCTTGACAGCCGGGTACACCGCCTCACGCCAGCGCCTGCCGCTGAAAATGCCGTAATGCCCTGCACCCATGGCTTCAAAGTGCTTTTTGTGCGCAGCTGGCACGCCGGTGCACATGTCAAGTGCTGCTCGGGTCTGGCCAGAGCCTGATATGTCGTCCAGCTCGCCTTCGACTGTCATCACGCGGGTTGTTTTGATGTCGCCGGGTTTGACACGTTCGAGCTGGCCCGTGACGGACTTCACGTCCCACGTGTTGTTGACCAGCTTGTATTTTTGAAACACTACGTCAATGGTCTCTAAGTAGTAGTCGGCGTCCATGTCCAGCACGGCGTTGTACTCGTCGTAAAACTTGCGGTGCGCTTCAGCGCTCGCGTCGTCACCTTTGAGCAGGTCTTTAAAGTAATCAAAGTGGCTGGTGGCGTGGCGGTCCGGGTTCATCGCCACAAAGCCGGTGTGCTGCAAAAACCCAGGGTACACGCGGCGGCCTACGCCTGCAAAGTTGCTGGGCACTTTGTAAATCACATTGTTTTCAAACCAGGAAAACGGCTTGTTGACCGCCAGGTTGTTCACGCTGGTCGGCGACTTGCGCGCATCAATCGGGCCGCCCATCATGGTCATCGACAGCGGCGTGGTCTCGCCGCGCGATGCCATCAAACTGATAGCAGCAAACACAGGAACGGTGGGCTGGCAGACGCTGATCACGTGACAATTGCCGTACTTGCCTTGCAGGTGGCGAATAAACTCCTGCACATAGTTGACGTAGTCGTCCAGGTGAAACTCACCGTCAGACAGCGGAATCAGCCGCGCGTTTTTCCAGTCGGTGATGTACACCTTGTGGTCTTTAAGCATGGTTTTAACCGTGTCGCGCAGCAGCGTGGCGTAGTGGCCCGACAGCGGGGCCACAATCAGCACAGCAGGCTGGTCTTTGAGCTTGGACAGCACGGTGGTGTCGTCTGAAAAAC
>JAYWFR010000189.1:0-9200 GCA_043778695.1 Polaromonas sp.
TACGAGAACGCCACAAAATTCACGTTGACAGCCAGCAGCATCAGCTCAATGGCCATGAGCAAAATGATCAGATTTTTACGGTTCAAGAAAATGCCGATCACCGACAGCGCAAACAGCATCGCGCCCAGCGAAAGAAAATGTCCAAGAGTTAGAGTCATGCTTTTTTCTCCTCAGCAATCACAGCGGCAGGTTCGGGCATGACCGACTTCATCCTGACCAGCCTCACCCGGTCTGCACGTTTGACCCTGACCTGCTCAGATGGATTTTGTGACTTCGAGTCTTTGCGAGCGCGCAGTGTCAGTGCAATAGCCGCAATGATGGCGACCAACAAAATAACTGCGGCAATCTCCAGCGGGTAGATGTAATCGGCGTACAGCACCTTGCCAAGCTCTTTGGTGTTGGAGATCTGCATACCGACTGGGGCAGAGACAGCAGCTTTAGGTGGCTCGCGAAAGCCGCCCATCAGCACGTACGACATCTCTAATGCAATGATGGCACCCACCGTACCAGCCAGCGGAAAGTGCTTCCAGAAACCTTGGCGCATGCTGTCGATGTTGATGTCCAGCATCATGACCACAAACAAGAACAACACCATGACCGCACCAACATAGACCAACACCAGTGTGATGGCCAAAAATTCGGCTTTGAGCAAAATCCAAATCGCTGCAGCTTGAAAAAACGCCAGCACCAAAAACAACGCGGCATGCACCGGGTTGCGTGCCGTGATCACCTTGAATGCCGCAAACAGCATCAGCGCGGCAAAGACGTAAAAAAGACCTGTTTTAGCGTCCATGTTGCTTTCGTATTCTTCTTATAAAAACTGGCTGTGGCAACAGTGCTTAGCGAAACTTTGCGTCAGCCGCGCGGTTGGCAGCGATTTCAGTTTCATATCGGTCTCCTACAGCCAACAGCATCTCTTTGGTGAAATACAAGTCCCCCCGTTTTTCTCCGTGGTACTCAAAAATATGCGTTTCGACGATAGAGTCGACTGGGCAGCTTTCTTCGCAAAAGCCGCAAAAAATGCATTTGGTCAGGTCAATGTCGTAGCGTGATGTGCGGCGGCTACCATCTTCGCGAACGTCTGACTCAATCGTGATGGCCATAGCGGGGCACACCGCTTCGCAGAGCTTGCAGGCAATGCATCGCTCTTCGCCGTTTTCATAGCGGCGCAGCGCGTGCAGGCCGCGAAAGCGCGGGCTTTGCGGTGTTTTTTCTTCAGGAAACTGCACGGTGATTTTGCGCTTGAACATGTACTTGCCGGTCAGGGCCATACCCTTGAACAGCTCAGTCAGCATGAAGCTTGACGCGAAATCTTTAATAGAGGCGACGGTGCTCATATCATTTCCAAATTGAATAGGACGTCTGCATCCAGCCGCCAACGACGACCAGCCAAACGAGCGTCACAGGGATGAAGATTTTCCAGCCCAAACGCATGATCTGGTCATAACGAAAGCGCGGGAAGGTAGCGCGCACCCACAAGAAAGTGGTTACCACCACGAAGGTTTTTAGGCCCAGCCAAATCCAGCCGGGGATAAAGCTCAAGAACTCAAACGGTGGCAGCCAGCCACCCAAGAAAAGCAGCACCGCCAAAATTGCCACCAGCCACATGTTGGCGTACTCTGCCAAAAAAAACATGGCAAACGACATGCCCGAATACTCGACCATGTGGCCGGCAACAATTTCAGACTCACCCTCGACCACGTCAAACGGGTGGCGGTTGGTTTCAGCCAGGCTGGAGATGAAATACACGACAAAAATAGGCAGCAGCGGCAACCAGTTCCACGACAGAAAGCCGACACCGTTGCTGGCGCCCATGCCCTTGCCTTGTCCCATCACGATGTCGGTCATGTTCAGGCTGCCCGACACCATCAGCACCACCACCAGGCAAAAGCCCATGGCAATTTCGTAACTCACCATTTGCGCTGACGCACGCATGGCGCCTAAAAAAGCGTATTTGGAGTTTGACGCCCAACCCGCAATGATGACGCCGTAGACTTCAAGCGATGTAATCGCCATCAAAAATAACAAGCCAGCGTTGATGTTGGCCAACGCGACATCAGGCCCAAACGGAATCACCGCCCAGGCAGCCAGCGCTGGCATGATGGTCATGATGGGGCCCAGCACAAACAGGCCCTTGCTGGCCGCCGTAGGGATGATGATTTCTTTGGTCAGCAGCTTGAGCGCATCGGCAATGGGCTGCAACAAACCAAACGGGCCCACGCGATTGGGGCCAAGGCGAATTTGCGTGAAACCAATTGCCTTGCGCTCCCACAGCGTAAGGTAAGCAACAGCGCCCATCAATGGCAGCAAGACGCAAACGATCTTGAGCAACGTCCAGAGCACAGGCCACACGGTGGTTGGCCAGATGCCGCTGCCTAAGCCTTGGCCAAAAGCGTGAATCGTGTCGATCATGCGACCGCCAGTTCGCCGGCGTGCAGATCTACAGGGACACCGCGCGCGTCAGCCGTCAATTGCAGCGACGTAGCGCGCCTGACCAAGCCATCCAGTTGGTAAATGCTGGCCACAACGGGAGCGGCTTGGTTTGCCGTTGACAGCACGATGGCAGCGCCAGTGAAATTGCTTAAGTTGTCCGCAGCCACATGATCACCCGCGACTCCGTGAACCTGTTTGAGTATGTCCTGCGACGAATCGAAATCAAAACCCGGCAAGCCAAGTAAATTGCCCAGGACGCGAAGCACTTTCCAAGCCGGGCGGGCATCACCCAAAGGTTTGACGACGGCGTGAAAGCTTTGCGCGCGGCCTTCGGCGTTTACAAAGGTGCCTGGCGTTTCAGTGAACGGCGCAATGGGCAACAACACATCGCTGAAGCTCATGTTAGCTTTAAAGGGGCTGAGCGTGACGACCATTTGCGCAGCATTCAATGCAGCCACGGCATCTGCCCCGAGCGTCGAGTCAAATTCGGGTTCGGTATTCAGCAACACGACCGCTTTTAGCTTTCCATCCAACATCTGCCCAGCGTTCAAGCCTTTGCCCTGCGGCACAGCGCCTGCAAGCTGCGCGCCTACAGTGTTAGCGGCCTCAGTCAAGTAACCAACGCTGGCACCAGTTTGTGCGCCTATCCAATTGGCCAGCGCCAGCAGGCTTGATGCGTTGGCGTGATGCGCCGCGGCGTTGCCCAGCAAGATGGCTTTGCGCTCACCGCCGAGTAACGACATGGCAATGGCTTTGGCGGCGTCAGTCGCTTGACCTGTGACCGGAGCAGTAACGCCTTTTTCAACCGCGATTGCTGACGCCACATCAGCGAGCAGCTGCACCCACGTGCTGGAAGCGCCAACCGCTGCAGTTGAAATTGGCACCGCCCACGCGTCAGTAGTTGCGAGCTCTACTACGGAGTTAATAGCACTTACTGCACATCCTTTGCGGGCTGCCTGCCTAATACGTTGTGCAAACAGGGGGTGGTCTTTGCGCAGATTAGAGCCAACGATCAACACACGCTGCAACGTTGACAACGACGCGATGGAAGTGCCTAACCAGCGGGCGCCAGTAGCTGGCGCAAACTCTGCATTGCGCAAACGGTAGTCAATGTTGTCGCTGCCGATGCCGCGCATCAACGCAGCCGCCAGGAACAATTCTTCAAGCGTGCTGTGCGGACTGGCCAGCGTGCCGATGCTATGGGCACCGTGGTCAGTTTTGATTTGTTTCAAGCCATTCGCCACATATTCAAGCGCGGTTTGCCAATCGACGGTTTTCCATTGCCCACCCTGCTTGATCATCGGGCTGGTCAACCGCTCGGCACTGTCCAAGGCTTCGTAAGAAAAGCGGTCGCGGTCGGCAAGCCAGCACTCATTCACATCTTCATTTTCAAGCGGCACAACGCGCATCACCTTGTTGGCCTTGACCTGAATAATCAGGTTGGCGCCAGTTGAGTCGTGCGGGCTGATAGATTTGCGACGGGACAGCTCCCAGGTGCGGGCGCTGTAACGAAAAGGCTTGCTGGTCAGCGCACCGACAGGGCAAATGTCAATCATGTTGCCGGAGAGTTCAGAGTCCACCGACATACCAACAAAAGTTTCAATCTCTGCATGCTCGCCGCGATGCGACATGCCCAGCTCCATCACGCCAGCGACTTCTTGGCCAAAGCGAACGCAGCGGGTGCAGTGAATGCAACGGCTCATCTCTTGCATTGACACCAGTGGGCCAACGTCTTTGTAGGCGACCACGCGTTTTTCTTCTTCGTAACGCGAGCCACTACCGCCATAGCCCACAGCTAAATCCTGCAACTGGCACTCACCGCCCTGGTCACAAATCGGGCAGTCCAGGGGGTGGTTGATCAGCAAAAACTCCATCACGCCTTTTTGCGCTTTGATCGCTTTGTCGTTTTTGGTATGAACAATCATGCCTTGCGTCACTGGCGTGGCGCACGCCGGCATCGGTTTGGGAGCTTTTTCAACGTCCACCAAGCACATGCGGCAATTGGCCGCAATCGACAGCTTTTTGTGATAACAAAAATGCGGAATGTAGGTACCGGCTTTTTCAGCCGCATGCATGATGGTGCTGCCTTCATGCACGTCAACTTTTTGGCCGTCTAATTGGATTTCAATCATAGATAAGAACTGTCTGTTATGCGGTTTGTGCAACAGCCTTAGCGGGAATCATGGCTTCAAACTCATGACGGAAATGCTTGATCATGGCGCGTACGGGCATGGCAGCAGCATCACCCAGCGCGCAAATCGTGCGGCCCTGGATATTGTCAGCCACTGAGTTCAGCAAGTCCAAATCAGTCGCCTTGCCTTTGCCGGTGTGAATACGATCGACCATGCGCCATAGCCAGCCTGTGCCTTCACGACAAGGCGTGCATTGCCCACACGATTCGTGCATGTAAAAGTACGAAAGGCGCTTAAGCGATTCAACCATGCAGCGGGTGTCGTCCATCACGATCACTGCGCCTGAGCCAAGCATCGAGCCCGCCTTGGCAATCGAGTCGTAGTCCATCGTGCATTCCATCATGATGGCTGCGGGCAGAACGGGAGATGATGAGCCGCCCGGAATCACGGCTTTCAGGGTGCGTCCCTGAGCGGCGCCTTTTACACCACCCGCTATTTCCAGTAGCTTGGCAAAGGGGGTACCGAGCGGCACTTCGTAGTTGCCCGGCCATTCGACATCACCTGACACTGAGTAAATTTTGGTGCCGCCATTATTTGGCTTGCCGCATTCCAGATAGGCCTGACCACCGTTGCGAATCAGCCAGGGGACGGCTGCAAAGGTTTCGGTGTTGTTGATGGTCGTAGGTTTGCCATACAAACCAAAGCTGGCCGGAAACGGCGGCTTGAAGCGAGGCTGGCCTTTTTTACCTTCGAGTGATTCGAGCAAGGCGGTTTCTTCACCGCAAATATAGGCACCAAAACCGTGAGATGCATGCAGCTGAAAACTAAAGTTGCTGCCGAGAATTTTGTCGCCTAACAAACCGGCAGCTCGGGCTTCTTCCAAAGCTTCTTCAAAGCGCTGATAGGTTGCAAAAATCTCTCCGTGAATGTAGTTGTAGCCTGCCGTGATGCCCATCGCATACGCGGCAATCGCCATACCTTCAATCACGCTGTGCGGGTTGAACTGCATGATGTCGCGGTCTTTGCAAGTGCCCGGCTCACCTTCGTCTGAATTGCAGACCAGGTACTTTTGCCCCGGAAACTGACGCGGCATGAAGCTCCATTTCAAGCCGGTTGGGAAACCTGCACCGCCACGGCCACGCAGGCCGCTGAGCTTAACCTCGGCAATGACTTGGTCTTGGGTCATGCCCGCGCCCTCGCCTTGTGCAAGTATTTTGCGCAATGCCGCGTAGCCACCACGCGCTTCGTAGTCTTTCAAGCGCCAGTTGCTGCCATTCAAGTCCGCCATGATTTGCGGGTTAATATGACGGCCATGAAAGCTGCTTTGCACGCCTGTCGCCGCAAACTGCGACAGCACATTTTTAGCTTCAGAACTCACCACGGAACTCACGGAAACAGTCATTGGGTTTTTGCCTCAGCAGTTTGCAGACCAGCAATCAGCTGGTCCAGTTTTTCATTGCTCATAAAGCTGCACATCGTCAGGTCGTTGACCAGCATCACAGGCGAATCAGCACAAGCGCCCAGGCACTCGGATTGCTGCAATGTGAACAAGCCATCAGCCGTCGTCTCGCCCATCGATATGCCCAGCTTATGCTCCAGATGCTTCAGTGCCGTCGCACCATCTCGCAGCTGGCACGGCAAATTGGTGCAAATATTCAGCTTGTACTTGCCAACCGGCTGTTGGTTGTACATGTTGTAGAAGGTGGTGACTTCATGCACTGCAATTGGGGCCATGCCCAAATACTCCGCCACCAACTTTTCGCTGTCAGCGCTGACATATCCCTGCTCTTCTTGAACAATCGTCAGGCAGGCCATCACTGCTGACTGCTTTTGGTCAGCTGGGTACTTAGCGACTTCGCGGGCGAATTTCGATGTTGCTTGTTCAGAAATCATGTGTACGAGTGCCTGTGTTACCGATCAATTTCACCGAAAACAATATCCATAGTGCCGATAACGGCCACAGCATCAGCAATCATGTGGCCGCGCGACATTTCGTCCATCGCAGCCAAATGTGAAAAGCCCGGCGGGCGAATTTTTAAACGGTACGGTTTGTTGGCACCGTCGCTGACGATGTAAATACCAAACTCGCCCTTGGGGTGCTCAACTGCGGCATAGGCTTCACCTTCAGGTACGTGAATACCTTCGGTGAACAGTTTGAAGTGGTGAATCAACTCTTCCATGTTGGACTTCATCGACTCACGGTCAGGCGGAGCTACTTTGTGGTTGCTGGTGATGACCGGACCTGGGTTGACACGCAACCAGGCAATGCACTGTTGAATGATGCGGTTCGACTGACGCATTTCTTCAATACGCACCAAGTAGCGGTCATAACAGTCACCGGTTTTACCGACGGGAATGTCAAAGTCCATCTTGTCGTAAACGTCGTACGGCTGTTGCTTGCGTAAGTCCCAGGCAAAGCCTGAACCGCGCAACATAGGGCCGGTAAAGCCAAGCGCCAGCGCACGCTCAGGCGACACCACGCCCACACCTACGGTGCGCTGCTTCCAGATTCGGTTGTCCGTCAGCAGTGTTTCGTATTCGTCGACATAACCGGGGAATTTGTTGCAGAAGTCTTCGATGAAATCGAGGAGCGAGCCTTGACGGTTTTCGTTCAACGCTTCAATCGCTTTGGCATTCTTCACTTTACTGACTTTGTACTGCGGCATGCGGTCTGGCAAGTCACGGTACACGCCGCCCGGGCGGAAATACGCCGCATGCATGCGCGCACCAGACACAGCCTCATACATGTCAAACAAGCTCTCACGTTCACGGAAGCAATAAATCAAAATATTCATTGCGCCGCAGTCAAAACCATGCGCACCCAGCCACAGCAGGTGGTTCAGCAGGCGGGTAATTTCGGCGTACATCACGCGGATGTACTGTGCCCGCTCCGGCACATCAACACCGATTAATTTTTCAATCGCCAGGCAGTAAGCTTGCTCGTTCGACATCATCGACACGTAATCAAGTCTGTCCATGTAGGGTAATGATTGAATGTAGGTTTTGCTCTCGGCCAACTTCTCAGTCGCACGGTGCAGCAGGCCTATGTGCGGGTCAGCGCGCTGGATAACTTCACCGTCGAGCTCCAGCACCAGACGCAGCACACCATGTGCAGCAGGGTGCTGTGGTCCGAAATTGAGTGTGTAGTTTTTAATTTCAGCCATGCTTGACACCACCGTAGCTCTCTTCACGGATCACACGCGGCGTGATCTCGCGCATCTCGATGGTGACTGGCTGGTAAATCACACGCTTTTGCTCAGGGTCGTAACGCATTTCAACATTGCCGGTGGTCGGGAAATCTTTACGGAAAGGATGACCGATAAAACCATAGTCGGTCAAAATGCGGCGCAGGTCGTTGTGACCTTCAAAAACGATGCCAAACAAGTCAAACGCCTCACGCTCAAACCAGTTGGCTGCGTTCCAAATGTCATTAACCGAATCGACCACCGGAAAGTCATCATCTGCACAAAACACTTTCAGGCACAGGCGCTGATTCAGGCTGACCGACAACAAGTGCGTAGCCACACAGAAACGCAAGCCGTCGTACTGACCGTCTTTGTAGTCCGAATAATCAATGCCGCAAAGGTCAATCAATTGCTCGAATTTGCAACCTGTTGAGTCGCGCAGCAGCGTTGCAGCAGCCAGGTAGTCCGCGGCTGCCACGGTAGCGGTGACTTCGCCAAAGGCGATCTTGATGCTTTTGAGTTTGACGCCCAAAGCCAAAGCGACGGCGTCGCCGATTTGCTCAGCGTTTGCGGGAGCGGTTGACGTCACTGCAAACATCAAGCCCTCGCAATCGTGTTGGTGCGGCGAATTTTTTGCTGCAACTGAATGATGCCGTACATCAGCGCTTCAGCCGTTGGCGGGCAGCCTGGCACATACACGTCAACCGGCACAATGCGGTCGCAACCGCGCACGACTGAATAACTGTAATGGTAATAGCCGCCACCGTTGGCACAAGACCCCATGGACAACACCCAGCGCGGCTCTGACATCTGGTCGTACACCTTGCGCAGGGCTGGGCCCATTTTGTTGCACAACGTGCCAGCCACGATCATCAAATCGGACTGGCGCGGACTGGGCCGAAACAGCATACCGAAGCGGTCCAGGTCGTAACGTGCCGCGCCCGCGTGCATCATTTCAACAGCACAACATGCCAGCCCAAACGTCATCGGCCAGAGCGAGCCCGTTTTAGCCCAATTGACCACCGAGTCGTAACTCGTGGTCATGAAACCTTCGTTAAAAACACCTTCGAGTGACATACAAAAATACCTTTGTGTCGATCAACTTGACGAGAGGCCGGTTATTCCCAGTCCAGCGCGCCTTTTTTCCACTCGTAAATAAAACCCACCACCAAAATGGACAGAAAAACCATGACTGACCAGAAGCCAACGGCACCAATCTCTTTGAGCGCCACAGCCCAAGGAAAAAGGAAGGCGATTTCCAGATCGAAAAGAATAAACAGGATCGCAACCAGGTAGTAACGTACATCAAACTTCATGCGGGCATCTTCAAATGCCTCGAAGCCACACTCGTAAGGGGAGTTTTTCTCTGCGTCGGGCCGTACGGGGCCGAGCAAGCGGCCCAGCACTTGAGGCACAACACCTACACCGACACCAACCATGACGAATAGCA
>JAYWFR010000190.1:0-22432 GCA_043778695.1 Polaromonas sp.
CGCTGGTAAATCGGCAAACCATCGTCGGTGGTGCGCCAAATCAGTCCCTTGCCCAAGCGGACTTTAGACATGGTTTTTGCATCGGTTTCAATCGCCCCAGGCCACGGCGCGTTTAGCAGCGTCTCGTCGATCTCGGTCGTGTTGCGGTTTGCGTCCAGATAGCTGCGCGGGAACATCGCCTCTACCCAATGCGCCCCCAGACCCGGTGCAAAGTCATACAGTTTTTCCACGTGCGTGTCTTCAGCCCGGCGCAAAGCAAGCGCGTCGCAGCTGAACAAAAAGTCTGCTGGGTACGCCGTGCCGCTGTGCGGGGAGTCCAGCACCAAAGCGCTGTTGCCGGGTAAGTGATGAATCATCAGAGCCATCTTTGAGATTGTGCCTTCCTACAAGTGTGGCCCGCTTGTCTTCGTTCGGCCGCGTTTAAGGAGCAGTAGGCCTGCCGGGTGCATCAGCCGAGGCTGATTTTGGCAAACCTGGCAATGCGCTGCATCTCGTCAATTTCTTTTTTGACCTGATCGGCAAAACTTGTCGGCGACATGCCTGATGCAAACAAGCCTTGGGCCGAATTCAGAAACTGGTTGCTTGATTCAAATTCCAATTTTGATTTGGATTTCGATTTCGATACCGATACCGAATAGTGTTGCTTTAAAGCCCGTCCTACAACCGCCGCCACGTTGTTCCTACAGCCCAAACAAGTCTGGGTGCTTACATTGAACTCATCTTCTGGCGCGCATTTGGCGGCGGTAGAAGTTAAGACTCATTTACTCCAAGCCACACAATTTTTTAAGGACTCAACATGAAAAACACCCTCAAACTTTCAATTGCGCTGGCAGCAGCGCTGGCCTCTTTGGCGATGGCTGGCGGCGCACAAGCCCAAAGCACAACCAGCACCGCGTCAGGCAGCGGCTACTCGATGTACTCGCCAGGCTCGACCTATATTGGCTTTAATTTCGGGCAGTCCAACTACCGACTGAACAACGGCGTGGGCGGCTTTCCAGCTGACCAGCGGAAAAACTCCTACAACATCTACGGCGGTGCTTATTTCAGCGAATACTTCGGCGTGCAACTGGGCTACACCGACTTTGACCGCATCAGCCGCGCAGGTGGCACCACTTACGCAAACGGCTTTACCGCCAGTTTGGTCGGCCGCGTGCCGCTGTCACCGTCTTTTAACCTGCTGGGCCGCTTGGGCACCACCTACAGCCGTACCGACGTATCGTCCAACCCGGCCTCTGGCATCACGCCGGGCAAAGAAAGCAGCTGGGGCGCGTCCTACGGCGTGGGTGCTGAATACAACTTCAACCCGAGCTGGTCAGCCGTGCTGCAATATGACGAATACCGCATGAAGTTTGCCGGCACCGGCCGCGACAAGGTCAATGTCACAAGCCTGGGTGTGCGTTACAAGTTTTAAGCGCTGCTAATCGCAGACGTTCAACACTGTTTGTACTTAACTACAGTTTTTGTAGCCACGAAGCCTTCATTTACCTCGGCTACAGGCCTGACAGCGGATACTGTCAGGCTTTTTTTTGGTCGTCTTCAGTCCACTTTGAGTCCTTTTTCAGCCCTCTTTCAGCCCTCTTTCAGCTTTCCAACGCGCTTAGCGCATCTGCACCGAGCCGGTCACATTCACCAGCACCGTGCTTTTACCAGCCTCTACCGGGATGGGCGAGCCTTCCATGTCCGCTGACTTGGCCATCGCCATCATCGGCCGGCCACGGGGCACAAAGCCTTGGTCGTTGGCGTTGATGCTGACCTCACGCAGCGTGTAAGTGGTAAAACCAAAGCCTTTGGACACCTCCAGCGCCTTGGCCTTGAAGCGCTCAATCGCCATGGCTTGGGCCTCGCCTTCAACCTTGGTGCGCTGCTCCCGGCTGAGCGCAAAGCTGACATTGCCGACGCCCAAGCTTTGAATCTTGCCCGCCGTGCCAGTGATGCGGGCAAAGTCACGCCCTTCCAGCACCAGCTCGGTGTTGCCTTGCCAGCCGTTGATTTTGCTGTTTTTGTCATAGCGCGGGTACAGGCTGAAGTTGCCGGTGCGCACGTCCATTTGCCCGGGCAGCGCAGCGGCTTTGGCAACTGCAAGGGCTGCGTCCAGCGCTTGCTTGAGCTGGGTTTGCACTGCGTTGGCATCAAGCCCGCTGGCAGTCGTCGTCATGGCAATGGCCAGCAGGTCTTGCTGCACCTCGACGCTGGCGCTGCTGGTCAGCTGGGCTACGTTTTGCGGCGCGTCCCGCATCCCCATGGGTTGTGCAAAAAGCCCTGTAGCGCAGGTGATCATTGCGCAAGCAGCTATTGATTTAGTAGTAAACATGGCATAAGCTTTCGATAAAAGGTAACTTGGAACGCAAAGCCTGAGGCAGGCAAGGCGGCCCCAACATTATTGCGGCGGTTACTGGTTGGACGGCCAACGCTTGATAACTGGCGAAGCTCTCCTACAGCAACTACGTTTACTGGGGACGGTGACTGACACAAAGCTGGCAACTCTTGTAACAGTGTGTCAAACTAACGCTAAGAAACCACAAAAGCATGTTTTCAGCCGCCAAAATGGGCTTGTTACAATTTTCAGGACGCTTATGACACAAGTTGCACCCCCTCCCAAAGCTGACAAGATTTTGATCGTTGATGACGACGCCCGCATCCGCGACCTGCTGCGCCGCTACCTGACACAAGAAGGCTTTGAGGTCATGCTGGCTGAAGACGGCAAGGCGCTGAGCCGCATTTTGCTGCGCGATTCGGTCGACTTGATCGTGCTGGACCTGATGATGCCCGGCGAGGACGGCCTGTCGATTTGCCGCCGCCTGCGTGCGGCCAACGACCGCACCCCCATCATCATGCTGACCGCCAAGGGCGAAGACGTGGACCGCATCGTGGGCCTGGAAGTAGGCGCTGACGACTACTTGTCCAAGCCGTTCAACCCACGTGAGCTGTTGGCCCGGGTGCATGCGGTGCTGCGCCGTCGCCCAACGCTTGAAGTACCCGGCGCACCGTCGATGGACCAAGAAGTCATCACTTTTGGACAGTTTTCTTTTGACCTGGGGCTGCGTTCACTGCATAAAAATGGCGAAGAACTGCCGCTGACGACCGGCGAATTCGCCATGTTGAAAACCCTGGTGCGCCACCCGCGCCAGCCACTGTCGCGTGAAAAGCTGGCCCAACTGGCGCGTGGCCGCGAGTTTGAGCCCTACGACCGCAGCCTGGACGTGCAGGTGTCGCGCCTGCGCAAGCTAATTGAGGCGGACGCCGCGGCTCCGCGCTATATCCAAACCGTGTGGGGCGTGGGCTATGTGTTTGTGCCAGACGGCACCAACTAAAACGGCCAAGTTAAAGCATTTGAAGGCCTGACATGCCAGCTACCAGCGCCTCGGCGTTAGAGACCACGCCCGCGCCGCTGGATTCAGGCTCGCGCCGGGGCCTGAGCCTTTTTTGGCGGACGTTTTTGTTCCTGGCGCTGCTGCTGATTGGCTCCATCGTGGCCTGGCTGCAAACCTACCGCGCGCTAGAGTCTGAGCCGCGCGCAGTGCAAAGTGCCCAGCAACTGGCGTCGCTGGTTAATTTAAGCCGCGCCGCGCTGCGCTATTCAGACGCAATAGCCCGCGTGTCGCTCATCAAGACACTGGCTGACGAAGAGCGGGTGCGCATCACACTGCGCGAGCCAACCGACAAGTTTGAGCTGTTCGAGCGCGACATATTGGGCGAGCGCACCAGTGAAGAGCTCAAACTAAGGCTGGGCGCCAGCACAGTGGTGGCGGCCGCCGTCAATGGCCAAAAAGGCTTGTGGGTCGGCTTTGCGATTGACAAGGACTCCTACTGGCTGCAAACCGATGAGTCGCGCATTGGCCCGTCCAAAGGCAGCACCTGGCTGATCTGGCTGGTCATCGCTGCCGGGCTGTCGCTGGTAGGGGCAGCATTTATTGCGCGGCTGATCAACAGCCCGCTTAAACAATTGTCGTTTGCGGCCAGCCGTATGCGCGACGGCGATTTTGACGCCAGCCTGCTGGACGAAAGAGCTGCTACCAGCGAGGTGCGCGAGGTTAACATTGGCTTTAACCGCATGGCCGAACAGTTGTCAAAAATCGAGCAAGACCGGGTCATCATGCTGGCCGGCATATCGCACGACCTGCGCACCCCTTTGGCGCGGCTGCGACTTGAAACCGAGATGAGCGTGGCCGACGTTGACGCCAGGGCCCACATGGTGGCAGACATTGCCCAGCTAGACGCCATCATTGACAAGTTTTTAGACTACGCCCGGCCTGAACCCGCCGAGCTGGCTACCGTGTCGCTGAACGCTGTGGTTGAAGCCGCCATGTACGGCCTGGGCGACCTCAACGACATGCGCATCACGGTGGACATACCCGACAAGCTGTACGTGCTGGCCGACGAGGTAGAGCTCTTGCGCGTGGTGTCTAACCTGCTGGAAAACGCCAGACGCTACGGTAAAACGCCCGAGACCGGCATCGCGCTGATCGACATTGCCGCCAAAACGCGCGACCAGTGGGTGCTGATCAAGGTGCGCGACCACGGCATGGGCGTGTCCAGCGACACCCTGCCCAAACTGACCCGCCCGTTTTTTAGGGGCGACGCCGCCCGCACCGCCGCCACTGGCGCTGGCTTGGGGCTGGCGATTGTTGAAAAAACCATTCAGCGCATGGGCGGCGTGTTTGGGCTGGCTAACACCGCGTCGGGCGGGCTGGCAGCGCATATTAAATTGCGGCGCGGGGATTGAGCACCCGCGCTACCGAAAGCGTCATTTGCTATTTTTTCGGGAGCTGTATGCGCAGATTTTAATTAGGCTACAGGGGTTTTAGTAGCCCCAATCTGACTGAAGTTGCCCCGACTCGACGCACACACCATCGTCCAGTCAAGAAGGAGTCAAAGACGCCAAGACGTTACAAAGCCATGCCACTGGGGCAACGGTGCCTGGCGCAAGCGGGTTTGCTGCGCAAATGACGGACTTATTAAAACGCCTGGTCAAAAAAACAGGCAGTTCACGGCCTAACTGCTGTGTAAACGCCTGGCGGTCAAAGCCTGGCGGCTCGGCGCTGATGTCGCCATCTTCAGAGCCATGCGGCATGCTGGCCGCGTTTATAAAAGCGATGTGCCAAGCATCGCTGATTTTCCACCGCTGGGCAACCAGCACGTTTTGCGCAACCCAATCGGCATGAAAACGGGGTACGAAAAACCGGTCGATCTCGGCGTCGTCAATCGCGGTTGGAATGCATCTGGCGACCAGCGACTCGGCACTGCACACCACTGCCATTGGCGCCAGCGCCAACACGACCACAGCACGCACGCGGTTGTCGACCAGCGGTGGCACCACTGCAGCGGCCGCAAAGGATGCGGCAACGGCGCTGGCTATCCCACTACGCCCCACACCGCAAAAAACGGGGTCATCGCCGCGGTGGTGGTTGCAACGCGCGACCATGCGCAGCACGCAGCCCCAAAGTGCGCGAGGACGAGGTCAACCGGGCTGCCGTAAAAGACGAAGAAAAAGAGGCGCTGCGGCCTCTTTTGAATGATGTGAATTCGGCGGTTGGCTAAGCCGCCGGAACTGCTATGTCAAGTTCATGGTGGGCAAGCGGCTGAGGTTTGTGCAATACCGGCCCGCAGTTGCCCAACAAAAGCAGCGTCGTCTGGCCCCAGGTTGTTCTTGGTGAATTTGCAACCGTAAGTCGGCGCTGCAACAACGGCCGCAGTGACCACGTCATCGCCCAGCGGCTTGATGCCATCACGCTCCCACTTGATCATGTCGTCGAAGGCGGTTTCAGACTCGGCAATGGTGAAGTCGCAATGGCTTGCGCCGCGAATGGCGCGCTGCACCAGCCAGGTGCTGTTGCCTTTGGCAGCCACGCGCTTTTGATAGACCTGCTCCATGTTGAACGGCACAAACAAATCACCCAATGTGTGAATCGTCACCACCGGGATTTTGAATTCGCCGTTGGCTTTTGGAATCCAGCGCAGGCCGTCGGTGCGCAAGCGATTGGCGTCAGGCGCGGCGGTGAGCTTTTGCGCTACTTTGTTGATAGCATCAGACGCAGGCGCATCGCCGTCGATGGTGTACACAAAGCGATTGGTGTCAAGAATATTTTTATTCAAAATACCTGTCACCGTGCCGTCGCTGCCAAACGTGCCGTAGGCCGACGGGAAGCTGCCGCCAAAGGCCAAGCCCTGCGCAAACATGGGGCGCGCGCCACCCGTGAGGTTTTGCAAAATAGACACAAACTGAGCACCCTTGACGCCGTTGGGCACGCTGGGGAAAGTGGTAAACAATGTGCTGCGAACAAGTGGTTCAATTTCTGACCACTTGTTGGTCGGGTAGCTAGGCAGACCGGCTACCGCCTGTGCAGCGACCTGAATGGCGGCAAAGGTGTCAAACAACTCGGTGTCGCCAGCTACTGCGCACATCGGCACGGCGCCAGCGTACTTGACCTTGTTTTTAGCAGTCAGCGCGGCCTCGTCTTCAATGGCAGCGGCGGTGATGTGCCCGCCCATTGACACGCCGGTGATGTAGGTTTTAGTCGGTGCGGCCAACACGCGGCCATTTTGAGCGGCGATTTTGGTGAACTCCAGCGCCAGGGCGTTGGTGTCTTCAACACCAACCCGCACGTCGTAATAATTTTTGCTGTAGCTTGACGCAGCCCAGGCGTAGCCGTTTTGAATCAAATAGCGGCGAATCGACGGGTTGTTGACCGACAGCACATTGCCGTTGCCCGCAAAGCCGTGCGCATACATCACCAGTTTGCCGTTCCAATTGGCGGGCACTTCTACCCGGTAGCCTGCACCGCCCAACACGCCCACCCAGCGGCTGGTGGTGGTGACGTCAATTGCGTCGGTGGGTTGAACCGTCATGGCAGCAAAGGTGGTGGCTGCGGCGTCGGCGGGGCTGACGGCAAAGCTTTTGCGGCTGTCATGGTCACGGGCCTCTTCAGGCACCACCACGGGCGAAACCACGGCCACTGGGGCTGGGTCACCACCCCCACCGCAAGCGGCAACCACTGCTGCGCCGGCGACCAAGGCAAGGCGAAATTGAAACTTTAAACTCATGGGAACGTCTCCTGAAAATGGTTAAAAACAGGTTGAACTGCGCCCAGGCTCCTAGCGCAGCGGCGGCGCAAAACACTGTTGATCGCCTTGAGCACCACCGATTTGCAGCTTAGCTGCCCACTTTAAAACCACGAGCGGGTTTACCCGCCGGAGCGTCGCTGTCGGGACACTTCAGAGCAAATCAAAAACCGCCATGCTTTCAACGTGTGCCGTGTGCGGGAACATATTGACCACCCCGGCTGACGTGCAGCGGTAAGCGCCGCCACCGTTGTCTGTGTTGACCAACACACCCGCATCACGCGCCAGCGTGGCGGGGTTGCAACTGACGTAGACAATTCGCTTGGGCAGCGCCCAGTCACCCAGGGCCAGGCTTTGCTGATGGATGCCGTCGTCACACGGCACGCCGGTGATGATTTGCTGGTGCAACGCCGCCAATGATTTGAACAACTCAAAGGCGCCTTCACGCGGCGGGTCAACCAGCCATTTGTCGGCCACGCCATCTTTCACCAGCATCGCGGGTGTCATCTGAAACAAATCACGCGCTACAAAAGTCGTAGCTGCTAGCGCCCTATTTACTTGGGAGAATAGCCTGTTTATGCCATAATTTTGCTGCGCACGGGCCACCAGGACGTCGCTGCCTTCAACGCCCAGCACTTGACGTGCCCGCGTCGCCAGCGGCAACGTGAAGTTGCCCAGCCCGCAAAACCAGTCGATCACGCGTTCATGCGGCTGCACGTCCAGCAGGCGCAGCGCACGCGACACCAGCACCTGGTTGATGTGCGGATTGACTTGGGTGAAGTCGGTGGGTTTAAACGGCATGACGACGCCAAACTCGGGCAGCGCATAGCTAAGCTGCGGCACGTCTTCGTCGAGCAAAGCCACGGTCTCCAGCCCAGCCGGTTGCAGCCACCACTGCAGACCCGCGTGACTGGCGGCAAACTCGCGCAGCTTGGTTTTGTCGCCACCGCTCAAATCCTCCATATGCCGCAGCACCAGCGCTGTGATGGTGTCGCCGCATGCCAGCTCGATTTGCGGCACGGTCTCTTTGGCGTCCAGGCTGGCAATCAAGGCGCGTAGCGGCAGCAGCATGCGGCTAACATGCGGCGGCAACACAGCGCAGCTTTGCATGTCGGTGACGTAGCTGCTTTTACGCTCGTGAAAGCCGACCAGCACAACGCCTTTTTTGCGCACGTAGCGCACTGACAACCGTGCCCGATAGCGGTAGCCCCAGGCCGGGCCTTCAATCGGCCGCATCAGGTTGTCGGCTTTTAATTTGCCGATGTGCTGCAGCGCATCTTCAAGCACCCGCTGCTTGACGGCGACCTGCGCGCCAATGTGCAAATGCTGCATTTTGCAGCCGCCACACGCCCCGGTGTGCAGTCCAAAGTAAGGGCAGCCAGGCGTCACGCGCTGCGATGATTCACGGTGGATGTGCATCGCCATCGCCTTTTCAAACGATGGCTTTTTGCGGTACACGTTGGCGGTGACCACCTCGTACGGCAACGCGCCTTCAATGAACACCACCTTGCCATCGGCGCGGTGGGCAATGCCCTGCGCCTCCATGTCTAGCGACTCGACCGTGAGCAAGTCGGGCGGGTAGTCTTTGAGAGTCGCGGATAGGTCGCTGGAGGTAGGCTTAGACATCGCCCTATTGTCTCAGGCTAACCATGCAAAATGCTGCGCTTTAACGTCGGCCGGAACGAGCAGCCAGCAAGGACATCCATTGAAGGTCGTCAAACTCATCGTCTTCATCGTCACGCAAGGACTTTTGCAGTTTGACCCAACTTTTAAGCCCCCTGTCGTCCTGAACTTGCTCAATGGCTTGTGCCAATTGATCAATGAACTCCTGTTGCTCGCGCACCTCGTAACGCAAGGCGGTGTCCATCAGCTTCTGCGTGATCGGCCCGTAAGACAAGTTGAACGCCGAGCGAAGCGTCTGCTGCTCCTGCGCCAGCTCGGCTTGCAAACTGGCGGCCTGCTCTTTCAGCATCCGGTTGAAATGACGCAACTTGTCATCAGCCAGGCTTGATAGGGCAGCGGGGTCAATTTGCTCAACCTTGAGTTGTATTTGCAGCAGCGCCAGCAGGTCTTTTTTCTCATGGGCAACATTGACTTCGACCATCAACAGCGTTTTGCGCTGACGCTCTTTCGCATCTAGTTCGCGGTCAGGGTGCAAGGCGCTGGCTAGTCTGCGGTAGATGCCCCGCAGCACTTGGTCAGCGTCGATGCCGTCGCGCTCAACGCGCGCTTGTTTGGATGTTTTCTTGACCTTAGCCTGCTTGGCCTGCTTAGCCTGCCAGGCAGCTTGTGCACCAGCGTGCTGCTCGCGCTGCTCACGCTGCTGCTGCATCTTGCGCATGGCAGCCGCTATCACTTGTTCAGGCCAGGCTAGCGCATCGTCGCCCAGGTCCATGCCAAAAAGGTTTGCCATCATGGCTTGCATGTCAGCATCCGCGTCGGCAAATGCGTCTGCTTGTCCTGCTGGCTTGGTTGCACCAGCGTGCTTTTTGTAAATTGCGCTCAGCTCATCGTCTTGCGCTGCACTGACAAGCTCTAACGCCAAATTGCAAACCACCTGCCTGACGTAAGCCCGAACCGCTTTGGACAAGCCTTGGGGGTCTTGCAGCCGCTGGTCAAAAAACAAAATGATCTGCTTTTTTAACACCCGCTGCTGGTGCAAAAGCGGATAGACCCGTTCAGCCGTTTGGCGGCGGTGCCCATCGGCCAGTTGACGCAGGTTTTGCAGCGCGTCTTTGTTTTTTTCTAGGCTGGCAAGCAGCTGATTGAACAGTTTTTGCGCAGGCCCCAGGCTGGGGCCTGATATGACCAACTCAGTTGACGTTGAGCTTGCCAACAATTGCGATGTAGCGGGCATGTCAACAACAGTTTTTTGTCGCTTCATTGCGGCGCGCCCCCCGACCTCAAAGCCTGACGCCAAAGTTAAACCTCAAAGTAAAACGTCAAAGTTAAATGTCAAAGTTAGACGACAAAATTATTTAGCCGGTAAATACTTGGCCGGGTCCACCGGTTTGCCCTGGCGGCGAATCTCAAAATGCAGCTTGACGCGGTCTGCGTCACTGTTGCCCATTTCAGCAATTTTTTGGCCCTTTTTAACTGACTGGTCTTCTTTGACCAGCAATGTTTGGTTGTGGGCGTAGGCCGTCAGGTAGGTGTTGTTGTGCTTCAAAATAATCAGGTTGCCGTAGCCGCGCAAGCCAGCCCCGGCGTACACCACGCGGCCGTCACCGGCCGCAATAATGGCGTCGCCAGCCTTGCCATCAATGTCGTAGCCCTTGTTTTTGACGTCGTCAAAACCGGCAATCAGCTTGCCCTGCGCGGGCCAGATCCAGGCGACGTCGTCCTCCGCGGCTGCGGGCTGCGGGGTGCTGGCGGCGGCAATTGGAGCAGCCGGGGGAGATGCTGCCGAGGCCGAACTTGCAGGCCGCACCGGCGCGGCCGTGGTGGTAACTGCCGTACCCGACGTGACGGGGCGGGTGACCACCAGCGGGTTGTCACTGGTTGGCGGCACGATGCGCAGCACCTGGCCAACTTCAATCAGGTTCGGGTTCTCTAAATTGTTCCAGCGCACGATGTCGCGAAAGTTTTGACCCGTGTCCAGGCCAATGCGGATCAGCGTGTCGCCGGGCTTGACGGTGTAGTAGCCGGGCTTGCCTGCGTTCTCAAAGCCTGGCAGCGGCTTGACCACATCCGCCGCGGTGACAGGGCCGGTGGACGTTGCGCCATTGTTGGGGCGCGATGTGGCGTTGCCGCGGTCTTCAACCGGCGCGTTACCAAGCGGGCGGGAGCTGCAACCTGCCAGCACCAGAGCGGCAACGGCCAGGGCGGCCAAGGCACAGCGCTGAAAAGCACTGCTGTTGCAAATTGACGCGGCGAACGTGACAGAGGAGGCAGCTGTGACTGAAGGGACAGAAGGGAAAGAAGGGACAGAAGGGAAAGAAGGGACAGTTGTGACAGAAGCGACAGATATGAATGGACGACGCATGTTTTCCTACCTTTTTAACTTTTAGCTTGACATTCAGCTCGTGCCTGATTTTAAAGGCACAAAGTGAACCGCTTCCAGCAACGTCTGGGTGATGCCGCGTTCGGTCTTGTCAACCACAACCAACGCTTGCGAGCCGCCCGCGCCTTGCACCGGCGCTACCAAGCGCCCGCCAACGGCCAATTGGTCTAGCCACGCCTGCGGTAATGCTTCGCCTCCAGCAGCTGCAATGATGGCCGCATACGGCGCGCCTTTGGCATAACCGAGCATGCCGTCGCCAAACAGCAAGTGCAAATTAGCAATCCGCATAGTCCGCAAGTTCTCGCGTGCCTTGTCGTGCAGGCCGCGCAGGCGTTCGATGCTGTAAACCTCAGTGGCCAGTTGCGCCAGCAGCGCCGCCTGGTAGCCACAGCCGGTTCCAATTTCTAAAACCCGGCCCAACTTGCCGTCACGGCCCAAACCCGCCTGCAGACCTGGCCTGCTGACCAGCAACTCCAGCATGCGTGCCACCACATTGGGTTTGCTGATAGTTTGGCCCAGGCCAATTGGCAAGCTGGTGTCTTCGTAAGCCTGATTGACCAAGGCTGAATCGACAAACCTGTGCCGCTCGACTTGGCTCAAAGCGGACAGTACGCGGCTGTCAGTCAAGCCCTGAGCGGCCAGTTTTTGCACCATGCGGGCACGTACGGCCAAAGAGTCCAAACCAATGCCAGTTATGGCGTTTAAGCTGCGCTTTTGAAGCGCATGTTTAACTTGTTTTAGGCCTGTAGCCTCTGTATTACGTGCGCTAGCAGCTATTTTTTTAGTAGCATCTGGTTTACCTGTATCAGACGGCATACGCAGCGGAAAGCCGGGCCGCGCAGCGCTTACAGGCTTCATGCCGTTAGCCGTTCCAGCTTGGCCATGCGCTCGGCCCAGTGCGGCAACTGGCGGTGCTCGGTCAGGTCAACATGCAGCGGCGTCAGGCACACATGGCCCAGCTTGGCGGCATGAAAGTCGGTGCCGTCACTGTCGTCTTTGGCAGCGCCTGCGCCGCCTATCCAGTACATGGTCTCGCCGCGCGGGCTGGTTTGGGTTATCACTTTTTCAGCTGAATGGCGACGCCCCAGGCGCACGACTTTGGTTTCTTTCAACTCCGCATCGGGCAGGTTGGGAATATTGACGTTCAGCAACCACGGATGCGCGTGCTTTTCAATCGACGGCATGAGTTGCTGCACAAGCGCTCTGGCTCTTCTGCCCGCTGAATCAATGTGTGCCCAGCCTTTTTCAGTTTGTGAAAAAGCAATCGCTGGAATGCCGAACAAATACCCTTCCATCGCTGCACCTACAGTGCCAGAGTAGATGGTGTCGTCACCCATATTGGCGCCGTTGTTGATGCCCGAGACTACCAAGTCAGGCCGGTAACCGAGCAGCCCGGTCAGCGCAATGTGCACACAGTCGGCTGGCGTGCCGTTGATGTACCTAAAACCGTTGGCTGCCGTTTGCACATACATCGGTGTGTGTAGCGTCAACGCGTTTGACTTGGCGCTGTTGTTTTGCTCAGGTGCCACTACTTCTACATCGGCGATGTCTTTTAAAGCCTCGTACAAGGCAACTATGCCGGTAGCCTGGTAGCCATCGTCGTTTGAAATAAGGATTTTCATATTTTGATTCTAGGTCACAGGGGTGACAAAGCAGCAGTGACCGTTTAGTACCCTGCGTATGATGGAATGTCAAATTAAACAATGGAGAACACCATGCATGCCTGGCTTTGCGAGAACCCCACTGGCGTTGACGCCTTGAGCTGGCAAGAACTGCCCACCCCTGCGCCTAAAGCCGGCGAGGTGCTGATTGACATCAAAGCCGCATCGCTGAACTTTCCCGACCTGCTGATCGTTCAAAACAAATACCAGATGAAGCCACCCCTGCCGTTCGTGCCAGGCTCTGAATATGCAGGCGTGATTGCAGCGGTCGGCGAAGGCGTCAAACATTTGCAGGTCGGCCAACACGTGGCTTGCTTGTCGGGCACGGGCGGTTTTGCTACGCATACCATAGCGCCCGCCGCGCTTTGTATGCCGCTACCTGCTGGTTTCCCGTTTGTAGACGCAGCAGCCTTCATCATGATTTACGCGACATCGCACCACGCGCTGGTAGACCGCGCGCAATTAAAGCCAGGTGAAACCGTGCTGGTACTGGGCGCTGCGGGCGGCGTGGGCACGTCGGCGATTCAAATCGCCAAAGCGCTGGGTGCACGCGTCATTGCTGCCGCGTCGACCGACGAAAAATGCGCGCTGTGCAAGTCCATCGGTGCAGACGAGACCATCAACTACAGCACGCAAGACCTGCGCGAACAAATCAAAGCGCTCACAGGCGGAAAAAACGGAAGTGGCCCCGACGTGGTGTACGACCCGGTAGGCGGCGACTACACAGAGCCCGCCTTTCGCTCAATTGCCTGGCGCGGCCGGTATTTGGTGGTGGGCTTTGCGTCCGGCCCCACACCGTCGCTGCCGCTCAATTTGCCGCTGCTCAAAGGCGCATCCATCGTCGGCGTGTTTTGGGGCGGCTTTGCCAAGGCCGAGCCCAAAGCCAACGCCGCCATGATGGCCGAGCTAGCCAGCTGGTACGCCCAGGGCAAGATCAAACCCATCATCGACAGCACCATGCCGATGAGCGAGCTGAAAGCCGCTTTTGCGCACATGGGTTCGCGCGGGGTCAAAGGCAAGCTGGTCATGGTCAATTAGCAGCTGGAGTTCAACAGATGCGGCAGCTGACCAACACGCATAGACCTCAAACCTCAAACCTCAAACCTCAGACCGCAAACAACAGACAGCAAACAATGTGCGGCAGGAGAGACAGCAGTCGTTGATGTTGATGCTGACCGATAGGCTGCGGGTATCAAGCTGTTGGCTTTAAATTCATTGCACTACTGCGACCAGCCCAATGCCGTTGTTAAAACCGATTTGCCTTTGCCTTGTCTCGCTGCTAAATGCTAGCGCCTCGGCACAAACTATCGATTTAGCGCAGTTTTTTATCAGTGAAGGCCCTGGCCCGTGGTCCGGGCGCGTGTATTACGGGGCAGAACTGGCACGCACACCCGATGCGCCCTGCCAAACCACCCAGCTCCAACCAGGGCAATGGCAGGCCATTGACCAAGAGGGAGGTATGGTGCGCAGGCTGAAATTGCCGAAGTACGCCCCGCCTGACCCGCTTACCTCTACAGCACTGCCGATCCAACAATTTGAGGCGCAAGCGTTGGCTGCTGCACAAGCCATGCTGCAAGCCTGCATCACGGTCAATCTTGCGCCCGTAGCAGACACCCAACCAGACGCGCAATCAGGTGCAGAGGCGGATGTTTATATTCACCGCGGCTACGCAAACCGCCCCGTACTGGCAGGTCGGTACGCCGGCGCATTTGCTCGGGCCATGCGCAGAGCGGGCGTTATACCGACGTGGAAGCATTTTCCTGGCCACAGCGCCAGCACCCGCATCATGCAGCCCGCCGATTTAGCCCAACAGCGTTGGTTTGCGCCAGCCCACAAAGAGGCCGCGGTAGACAGCGGTAGCAAACTCGCCTTGGCAACCACTGCCCAAGCCTTTGCCAGCGACATGCCTGCTTTTTTAATGCTCAGTGTGGCTATTTTTCAGGCTTATGGCAGCCAACCCGCCGTTTTAAGCGCCGAATTGGTCGCCCTGGCACGCGCGGCGCAGCCCAATGCATTGCTGGTAGCCGACGATCTGGCGACGCTGCTGTGGAGTGATGACGATTTACTGCAAATTTTCAGCCATGTGGATCTGCTGATGTCGTCGCGCCGCGCGGTCACTGCCGATTTGTTGCAGCGTCTTGAAAATTTGCGTGCACAAGGCCGCATTACACAAGAGCAGCTCAAAGAAAAAGCCGCTGTGCAGATGCGTTGGCGCAAAAAATGGCGCGACTTGGTATCGCGATGACTTCGCATACGCAATAGCAGCGCTCAGGCAATAGCCTCACAAGCAATAGCAGCGCACAGGCAATAGCAGCGCACAAGCAATAGCGGCGCATAGGCAATAGCTACGCACAGGCCATAACTATGCACATCAATATCGCGGGCGGTCTGGCCTGCTGTTTGCGTGGGGAACGAGCGATTGACGTATACCGCCAGCACAGCCAACGTCAAAAGCAGCAGCGCCAAAACGACCCACAAAACCCGTTTGAACCAACGCCTGTATGCCATGTTGTGTCTCCGCCTTGTTTTTTTGTGACCAAGCCTGCAGCGAATCGTTGGAGTTTTTTATGAGCTTTTACCGGCCGCTCAAGCAGCCGCAGGCTTGAGCTGCATAGACTTGAACTCTAAAAACTCTTCGAAGCCATAAATGCCGTTTTCGCGGCCATTGCCCGACTGCTTGTAACCACCAAACGGCGCTTGCGCATTGAAGGGCCCGCCGTTGATGTCAACCTGCCCGGTGCGCATGCGGCGTGCAATGCGCATCGCCTCTTCATCTGTGCCAGCCCATACCGCACCACCCAGGCCGTAAATGGTGCTGTTGGCTATTTTGACGGCATCGTTTTCGTCCTGGTACGGGATGACGACCAGCACGGGGCCAAAAATCTCTTCCGTAGCAAGTGTGTCGGTGGATTTGATGCCCAAGATGGTTGGCTGCACAAAGTAGCCGCTGGCAAACGCGGGTACATCTGCACCACCGGCGATCACATCAGCGCCTTCGGCGATGCCGGTTTTGATAAATCCAATGACACGGTCGCGCTGCATGGCGCTGACCAGCGGGCCGAGCTTGCTGGCTTCATCAAGGCTTGGGCCGACACTGAATTTGGCAATAGCTGCTTGGGCCAGCGCGCGGGCCTCGTCATACCGCGCAGCGGGCACCAGCATGCGGGTGTGCGCCGAGCAAGTCTGGCCGCTGTTCAGCATGCACGCACCGACGGTGCCTTTGACCGCCGCTTCAAAATTGGCGCTGTCCAAAATTACGCTGGCTGATTTGCCGCCCAGCTCCAGCGCAATGCGCTTAACCGTCTGGCTAGCCAGCTCACTGACCCGTTTGCCCGCCCGGGTGGAGCCGGTAAAGCTGACCATATCGACTTCGGGGTGGGTAGCCAGCACTTCGCCGACCACCAGGCCCATGCCGTTGACAAGGTTAAACACGCCCGCTGGAATGCCCGCCTCATGAATGATCTCAGCCAATATCATCGCGTTGACTGGCGCGATCTCGCTGGGTTTAAGCACCACCGTGCAGCCCGCCACCATCGCCGGCGCAATTTTTAAAGTGATCTGGCTCAGCGGAAAATTCCACGGGGTAATGCAGCCGACAACGCCAATCGCTTCGCGTACAACCAAAGAGTTACCCACTTTTTTCTCCCACTCAAAGCTACGCGCCACTTTGGCAAAGTTGCCCCAGTGCCAGGCCGGGCCGCCGACCTGAACGGCTTTGGCCATTTTGAGCGGCATGCCGACTTCACGCGCAATGGCCAGCGCCAACTCGTCGCTACGGGCTTTGACGCCAGCGGCGATTTTGTCCAGGTAATCGGCGCGTACGCCGACAGGCAATGCCGACCAGCCTTCAAAAGCAGCCCTGGCAGCCAGCACGGCGGCCTCGGCTTCGTTAGCTGTGCCTGCGGGCACGGTGGCCATGACTTCTTCAGTGCTGGAGTCATGCACAGGCAAAGTTTGCGTAGACTGCGCTTTGACCCATTGGCCGTTGATGTAGTGGGACGGGTAGTGTTGAGTTGTCATATAAAAGGTGTAAATTACCAAAAACGAAAGGTTGCAGTTGCTAAAAAGTCGGGCCCAATATCTAGAAATAGCCTGACATCTGGTTACTAAGTATTTGATTCATATGTCGTTTTAGGTTAACTAAGTCACGTTGCCCCGCTTGCCAATTGTTAGTGCGCGCCTTAGTCTGCAAACAAGTCGTTTCAAGTCATATCTATTTTTGCCTATTGTCAGCCAGCCGAGACTATTTTCATGCGCTCCCTGCTTCCATCGTTCAAGATACCGACCTTCATGCCGCAGCTGAGATCCAGCTACATGGCGCTGCTAGGGCGGGTTGATCCAAACCCAAAAGTTTTGGATGCACGCACAGAGGTGATTCGCGAACTCATGCTGCACGAGTTGGGCGATTATGGCGAAAGGAAATTCCCGGCCATCGCACGTCGCGTGCGCTACGCGCCAGACGTGCAGGGACTGTGGTACGCCAGGTCTGATGTCATGGCGATTTTGGCTAACACCCATGGCGAAACCATTGCACGCGAAAAAATCGCCCACATCAGTGGCCGTTTCAATGGCCTGTTGCCCAAAAGCCTGACAGGTAAAGTCGCTTTCAAGTCACGCTAAACGCTAGCTTAGGCGCTAGCCCAGACTCCAGCCCTGGCTGCCAGCCGCTTACCCTTAGCTGCCATCAATGCTGATGGCCCCACACCACCAGCGCATCCCGGCCGTCTACGGCCAGCGTCACCTTGGAGCCCACCGGCAACAAAGTCTTGGTGGCCACATGACCAAAAGGCAAACCCATCAGCACCCGCGCCTTGACGCGGCTTTGCAAACGCGCCGCCACTGTGCCCAAATTAAACCCACTGTCGTAGCCGGGCACCAGTTTGTAGTTGCTGAACTGCCCAAACACAATGGCTTTTTGACCGGCCAGCACACCCGCATGCAGCAGGTGCGTCAGCATGCGCTCCACCCGGTACGGGTGCTCACCGACATCTTCAATGAACAAAACGCCGCCGTTGATGGTTCCCGGCTTTGGAAAGTATGGCGTACCAATCAAGCTGGCCAAAACCGCCAGGTTGCCACCCCAAAGCGTTGTATTTTTTATAATAAATTGGCCTGACGCGCACGCTTTATGGGCGCTAGCAGCTACTGAATCAATAGCATTATGCGTTGCAGGTTTAGGCAGTTTCCAGCCCGTACCCTCACCCAGCCCTGTTATCAAATCATCAAAACAAGCTTCCATGATGTCGTCGGGTGTGTGCTCTACCCCAAAGTCTTCCCCCAGCGCTGGACCGGCCCACGTCACGGCTCCGGTCTTGGCCAGCAGCGCCATTTGCAGCGCGGTGAAATCGCTCAAGCCGACAAACTTTGTGCCAGTGTCAATCGACTTGGCAACCGCTTTGTAATTGATAGCAGGCAGGATGCGCGTCAACCCGTAGCCGCCGCGCGTGATCAGCGCTACGTCAGCCCCGCTAGCAGCTGCCCGGTGAACGGCCGCTAGCCTGGTTTCGTCGTCTCCCGCAAAACGCTGGTACTTGGCCAGCGCCGCTTCGTCAATTTCAACCTCATGTCCCAATGCCTTTAAGCGCTTGATGCCGCGCTTAAAACTGGCCTTGTCACGTACCGCGCTGGACGGGGAATAAATGTAGATGTGTTTTTTCACCAGCGAAGTATGCCACCGCAGTGGTCAAATAAACCCCTCAATTCGACGGCGGGTAGCGCGCAATCAACCGGTTTTGCCTGGCGTTCAACAGCGCCAGTGACCACACACCCAGCGGCTTAAAGCCTTTGCGCCGCATGGCGTTGCCGATGGCAAACAAGATACGCTGCTTTTTAAAAATCATTTTGAAACCCACGAACACATTGGTGCCGGGGTCCCACGCTTGGATGGCTTCAGAGCCCGCGCCGTTGATCTCCATGATGGTGAAGGCGCGGCCAGCGCTCAAGTCTTGCAGACTGTCAAAGCGCACGTCAAAACGGCCAAAGTAAAACGCCGGCATGTCTTTGGCAATGGCGTCAATGGCGCGTGTCAGCTGCGGCGTGATGTGCTCGCGCCCATCACGGTACAAGCCGCCGACCCGGCTCGAGCCGATGGTAGCTAAGCGCACCACTTCGCCGGCGGCTGGCACGCATCTGGCGTTGTAGCGGGGTGCGTGGCGCGGCGACTTGAGCAAACGCTGCGCGCGCGGGTCAGCGGCAATCAGCTCGCCAAGGGTGTGCACGCCATCGCCCGTGACGCGCGCAAAGTACCGCAGCGCTAGCCCAATGATGCGGCCCGCATCTGCCTGCGGGTCTCGAATGTAGAAAACTCCAGCCTCACCTTCCTGCGGCAAATACTGCTGAAGCACCACGGTTTCACCCAACGGAAACGCCAGCAAATAGTCGAGCAGTTCGCCCCGATTAGCAACCAGGCGCACGCCATAGCCGCACAGGCCCAAGTCGGGTTTTGCCACCACAGGAAAAGACAAACCCGCACGATTCATCACATCGCGCAGCTGGGCGCCGCTGTACCGCTTGTGGTTATGCAATGCGCAATACGGTGCCACGCTGGCCAGCGCAATCGGCCCCATGCCATCGAAATATTCCAGCTTGCCCTCGCCGACCAAGCCGCCTGCGGTGATCGCCGGATTTGCAATGGTCGGCAGCGTGAAGCTTTGGTAACGCAGCGCCAGCAACAGCCATTGCACAACCAAAGGAACGCAGATCAACCATTTAGGCATGCGCTCCAGCGTGCTGGGCCTTGGCGCATTTGCAGGCGCGGCTTGCAGCTGGCTGCTGCCCAAATATTCCGCAGTCCGAACATCGCCCTGCATCACTGCGCATGCCTTTTGCGGGTCACCGTCAAACCAACCGCCGCAATTCGATCTACGTGGCGATAGGCGGGCTGATCCAATTCTTCGCCAAACACATCCGGGTCAATTTCTGAATAACACCAGTCGAGCTGCGGGTCAGCCAGCAGCGGCTGCATGTCGGCTAAAAATGCGTCTACCCCGCCCACAATCGCCACGCCGGTGTACAGCAGCAAGCGCCCACCGGGTGTCAGCCGGCCGATAGCCTCTTCACCAATTTGCACTGACAGCGCCCGGCCCAGCCCTGCGCCGCCGTGGCGGTAAGCGCGCTTGCCTGCGTCTTCAAGATACGGCGGGTTGCTGATGATCAAGTCAAACTCGCCCTTCACGGCGCGCAATGCGTTGCCGAGCGCTAATTTGAAGGCAATTCCGGCCGCGGTTGCGTTGACAGCCGTGTACCGCAAGGCCAAAGGGTTGATGTCGTTCATGCTGATTTCGAGCGGCGTCCCCGGCAGCAACATCGACAAGGCACGGGCTGCGACCATACCTCCTGCCCCGCTGCCGCAGCCCACGTCAAGCAGTCGCATGGGCGCGCCAAAAGTTGATGGCATTGACGCAATACCTTGCTGAATAAACCGCGCAAACCGGTACGTGTCAGGGCCAAAAAATACCGCGTCCGCCTGCGTGGTCGGGTATGCTGAATGCACGAACAGGTCGTTGTCGATGCTGGCCACACGCACCCGGCTTTGCAGCACGTCGCCCTTGGCATGCAGCACACCAGCGCCGCGCATGGCGGCCAGCAGCTCGTGGGTCATGCCGCTGCACCCGCTTGCTTTAAAAGGCAGGTTCCAGCCAAATACGTCGCGCAGATTGGTAGCCAGCGGCAATGTGCTCAGGCCCCGCTGGGCCAAAACGCGCTGATGCGTTAACGGTGTGGTGGTGGTAAAGCGGTAGTTTGCATGGGCCAAATGCCGGATGATTTGCCTCAGTGCTGCGGGCGCAGCGTCAGCCGTTGGCTGGCCTAGCATGTCGCAACATGGAATTGCATCTCAGAGGCGTAACGTTCAAAGCAGCGCGCACCGCACACCAGACGCATTAGCGCACCCTCAGCTATGAACGGGCCGCAGCTTGGGTCAGCGCTGACCAGCGGCCGGATGATTTCGCGAATCCACGCCTTGGCGTGAGACACGTCAAGCGCCGCATGCAAATCAAAGTAGGCCCGCATCCGGCCGTCTAAGCCCAAGCGCTTCATGCCGCTAGATACCTTTTTAACCCGGCCAGGAGCCGTCAGCTCAATCACCCCCAGCGCGCCCAGCGACTGGTAGGTGTAGCGCCGCGTGGTGGCCAGGCCGATCATGGTGTTGCTCAGCGCCAGCGCTTCCCACACCGTGGTGTCAATACCGGCCTGCAAGTCAAGCGCGCCCACCATGTGCTCCAGCATTTGCCCATGCATGGCGTTTTGTTTGCCGTGGCCCATCTCGTCCCAGAAGTTGCGCGCGCATTCGAGCTTGGCCTGCACTGGCAGTTTGACCTGCGTGTATGCCAGCAGGTCGTCAAAGCCCGCCTCGCCAGCAGCTTCTTGGGTTAAAAACCAGCGCATTTGCGCCAGCGTTGCGCTGTGCGCCAGCCAGTCGAACAGGACGTGTTGCTGGCCAGGGCCGCAAACGGCCAGCTGCTCGAACCAGTCGATGAAGGTGTCAGTGCTGACAGGTTGCTGCAAAAGCATGGGCGCGACCTGCACACGCAAGCCTTCAAGGTAACGGCTTTCGGCAGTGCGATAGTCAAGCTCTACGCCCAACGACGCCAACCAGCCAGGCGTGGGCGTTGCCACGGCGATGCGGGCAACGTTGAAGTGTGCCAACTGACGATGGAAAGTGTCCGGGTCTGCATCGGGGGAGCTGAGCGATGAGGGCATATGTTCGAGCATGACAGCATTTAATTGTGGTTTGCCGCGTGTCCAAACGCTGTGCGGGGTAATGCACAGGTTGTGTAGGCCGCGGCCTTTTTGTCACAGCGGTTGACAGCTGGCGACTAGGCACTGCGTGAAGGCAATATTCAAACCGCATTGAAATTTTGAAAGCCAGCAAACGCGGAGCTCTGGACTTTAATCAGTCGCCCTGCTTTTTGGCGCTGGTAACAACGCACTAGCGCTACTTTGCCAAAGCCCAGCACACGGGCAAAATGGCCTGGTTGGCGAAGTTTAGTTATGCGTAAGAGCTTGTCAAACCAACCAGTGGCTATTGCTTTTATGGAATACGACAGCGCTTCATCCCTACCATTTAGGCCGCCAGGCCAATCTACATCTGCGCTAGCAGCTTCATTATTAGTCGCAACGTAGGTGGAATTTAATTAGAATCTGACCCCAATCAGCCTGCCAATTAGCCTGCCCCCGATTAACCCCAATTAACCCAATTAACCCAATTAACCCAATTAACCCAATTAACCCAATTAACCCAATTTTCCACGATTAGCCGTTCAAAGCGACGCGATCCGCCCCTAAACTGACGTTTATCAAACAGACGGGTATCCGTTAACGGTGATGCGGCACGGCACGCTCCCCGGCACAATCGTGAAATATGCGGCAAACAGGTCAATCCAACGCGAAAACTCTGCTGCTTTTCAGTTATGGCTGGGGTGAGCTTGGGTTTGCGCAATTGGCTCGTGCCGGGCAGCAGTTAGACCACCGCGGCTTTAACCTGCTGCGCTTTCCTAGCAACGCCGCGTTGCTGACGTTTGACATGGACAGCTTTGTCAACCGCTTGGCGCGACAAGCTAAAACGTGCGGATGGTCAGCCGTGTTTTCGCACCACGAACAATTTGGCGCTCTGGCAGCCGCCTTGTTGGCAAAAAAAATGCACTGGCCAGGCACACCACCGCAGGCTGTTGTCGCGTGCCAGCACAAGCTGTATGCCCGCCAAGTGCTT
>JAYWFR010000191.1:0-9133 GCA_043778695.1 Polaromonas sp.
GAACACCCGCTGGCAGAAACCATCGTGCGGGCTGCCAAAGAAAAAAACATGGCACTTAGCAAACCTGAAAACTTTGATTCAGGCTCTGGCATCGGTGTAAAGGGCGAGGTGGATGGCAAGCAACTTGCATTGGGCAACACCACACTGATGCAGCAGATAAACGTCGCTGTTGATGTAATGTTGCCGCAAGCTGAAGCGCTGCGCGCTGAAGGCGCCAGCGTGATGTACCTGGCGGTTGACGACAAACTGGCGGGCTTGCTGGCAGTGTCTGATCCGGTCAAAGCCAGCACGCCTGAAGCGCTTGCAACACTGAAAGCCGCTGGCCTGCGCATCGTTATGGCTACAGGTGACGGCTTGACCACCGCCAAAGCAATCGGCAAACGCTTGGGTATTGAAGAAGTACACGGTGAAGTCAAGCCCGGTGACAAGCTGACGTTAATTGAGCGATTGCAGTCCGACGGGCATGTGGTCGCGATGGCGGGCGACGGCATCAACGATGCCCCTGCGCTGGCCAAGGCCGACGTGGGTATCGCGATGGGCACGGGCACCGATGTGGCGATGAACAGCGCGCAGGTCACGCTGGTTAAGGGCGACTTGCGCGGTATTTCGATTGCGCTTGGCTTGTCAAACGCCACGGTAGCCAACATGAAGCAAAACCTGGCGTTTGCCTTTGTCTACAACGCTCTAGGCATACCCATTGCTGCAGGTGTGCTGTACCCGTGGACGGGCTGGCTGCTGTCGCCCATGATTGCCGCGCTGGCGATGAGCTTAAGCTCAGCAAGCGTGATTTTTAATGCGTTGCGGTTGCGGGGTGCAAAGGTAGGGTGATCTTGCTCCTTCCCCCGCTGGGGGAAGGCAGGGATGGGGGCACGCGCGATGCTTGAATTTGTTCTGCGCTTTCCCTCCCCCCAGCCCTCTCCCCGGGGGGAGAGGGAGTAACAAACGTTCGTAAAGCGTGGTCTGTCTTGCTCCCTCTCCCGCCAGCGGGAGAGGGCTGGGGTGAGGGTTTGGTGAAGCCATGCCGTTCGAGGCTTACCTAATCGGCTGAATCTCAGTCACAGTAATCGCGCTTCCCGTCTGCTCGGCCTTGAATTTAATCTTGTCGCCAGCCTTCAGGTTGTCCAGCATCGCAGCGTCTTTGACAGCAAAAACCATCGTCATGCCGGGCATGTCGAGATTTTTAATCAAGCCGTGCTTGAGCGTGATGTTTTTGTTTTCTTTGTCGACTTTGCGCACTTCAGCATCAGTCATGTCAGCCGATGCCTTTGCTGGCATGTCTTTTTTGACTTCATCTTTGGTGTCGCTTTTGGTCATAGGCGCACCAGCGTGCGAGGCGGCATACAAAGATGCGCTAGCGGTTAGCAAGCCAGCAAGAATCAAAATAGTTTTGGTATTTTTCATGGGTTCTTTCAAGGGTTGAGTGAGTGAAGTTGTCGAAAAGTGAATGCGGTTAATTTGAGATGACGGAAATTTTACCGACCATGCCCGCCTGGTAGTGCCCGGCAATCAGGCAAGCAAATTCAAACTCACCTGCGCGGTTAAAGGTCCAGATCAGGCCTTGAGTTTTGCCAGCGGCCACGTGCGCCATGTAGGGCTCGTCATGCTCCATGGTGGGGAACTTCACCATCAGCGCGGCGTGTGCATCAAGTTCCTTCTTGGTGCCAATCACCATCTCATGCAATTGCTTTCCGTCGTTTTTGACGATGAAACGTACCGTCTCACCTTTCTTAAACTCCAGCTTGTCAGGCGAAAAGCGCATGTTGTCACCCATGGTCAAAGTGATGACTCGTTTAACGGACTTGGCATCGCCAGCAATGCCCCAGTCTTTTTGCTCTTTAACCACAACGGCCGTTTTAGCTTTGTGGGGCGTGTTTTCGTGTGCAAATGTGCCTGTTGTCAAATAAATCAGAGCGCAAGCCGCTATCAATTTAAGAGTGTTGTGTTTCATGATATGACCTTGGGTTGTGTTCAAAAAACTCAATGTTTCATGCCCTCATGTCCACCAGCGCCTTTGTGGTTCATCACTGGCTTGCGGATCTGCACTTCAACTTCTTTGGCTGGCATGTTCTGCGCTTTCATCGACCGGCCGCCTTCTGATGCAAAACGCGCCGGCGAATTGACAACATTAGGTAGTGCGCCCTTCCACTCGTAGGCCACCGTGCCCGCCGGGTGCTTGTACCAACCCGGGTCTTTGTAGTCGCCCGGCTTTTGGTCTTTGCGCACCTTGACCATGCTGAACATACCGCCCATCTCGACGCTGCCGAACGGGCCTTCGCCGGTCATCATTCTGGCGGTGTTGTCTGGCAGGGGCATGTCCATCTCGCCCATGTCCGCCATGCCGCGCTCGCCCATCACCATGTAGTCGGGGATGACGTTGGTGATTTTTTTGACGATCTCGCGGTGGTCAACACCAATCATGGTGGGCACGTCATGGCCCATGGCGTTCATGGTGTGGTGGCTCTTGTGGCAATGAAAAGCCCAGTCGCCCTCTTCGTCGGCCACAAATTCGATTTGCCGCATTTGGCCAACTGCCACATCAGTCGTCACTTCGGGCCAGCGCCCCGCTTTCGGCGTCGCGCCCCCGTCAGTACCCGTCACGGTAAATTCATGGCCGTGAATGTGAATCGGATGGTTCGTCATCGTCAGGTTGCCAAAACGGATGCGTACCTTGTCATTTTTTCGCACCACCAGTGGATCAATGCCGGGGAAGACGCGGCTGTTCCAGCTCCAGATGTTGAAGTCCAGCATGGTCATGATTTTGGGTGTGTAGGCACCCGGGTCAATGTCATAGGCGTTGAGCAAAAACACAAAGTCGCGGTCTACTTCGTCAATCAGCGGGTGCTTATTTTTAGGGTGCGTGATCCAGAACCCCATCATGCCCATCGCCATTTGCGTCATCTCGTCAGCGTGCGGGTGATACATGAAGGTGCCGGGCCTGCGCGCCACAAACTCGTACACAAAAGTTTTGCCGACGGGTATGGCTTTTTGGTTCAATCCGCTGACCCCATCCATGCCGTTGGGCAGGCGCTGGCCGTGCCAGTGCACGCTGGTGTGTTCGGGCAATTTGTTGGTCACAAATATCCGCACGCGGTCGCCCTCAACAACCTCAATCGTCGGGCCGGGTGACTGCCCGTTATAGCCCCACAAGTGGCCTTTAAAACCGGGCGAAAATTCACGCACCACCGGTTCTGCCACCAAGTGGAATTCTTTCACGCCGTTGTTCATGCGCCAGGGTAATGTCCAGCCGTTGAGCGTAACCACTGGGTTGTAGGGCCGGCCGGTATTGGGCACCAGTGGTGCCATGGTGTCGGGCTTGGTTTGTAACACTGGCTCGGGCAATGCGGCCATCGCTACGCGGCTGACCGCGGCAGCAGTGACCGCCGTTGCGATCACCCCTGCACCGCTTAAAAAGTTTCGTCTGTTGTTCATGGTGGTTCTTCAAAAGTCGGTTTTAGTGGGCGGGCTTTTCAGCAGCGCCTGCGGCGGGTGCGGCCATCATCATGGCCGTGGGCTTGCCGATCATGGATGCACTCAGCGCTGCATCGGCCAGCCAAAACTGTTGGTACGAATTGATAGCAGTGACCACGCTGCTGATTTGGTCGCGGGTGTCGGCCAGCAGCTCGAACACGCCAATCAGCATGCCGTTGTAGCGCAGCAGGTTTTCTTCCGCCATGGTTTTGCGCAGCGGCACGACTTCATCGCGGTAGTGTCTGGCCACGTCGTGGGCCGTGCGGTAGGCTGAATAGCTTTCACGTAGCTGCGATGTGGCGCTGCGTACCGTGCTCTCGTAGCGGTTGGCCGCTGCCAAAGACTGCGCATTCATCATGTCGCGTCTGGCGTTGCCCCAGTCAAAAATTGGCAAGCGTATGCTCAGCTCATAACCTCGCTTGGCGAAAGCTTGGCCTGTGCCGCCCGCATTGTCAAACACGGTGTCGCGGCGAACGCCTAGCTCAACATCGACCAGGCTGGTCAGCAGGTTCAAGCCTTGCGCCTTGCCTGCTACATCGAGCTGGCTGCGTGCCAACTGCACATCCAGGCGCTGGTCAGCGGCTGTGCTGTTGATTTGGTTTGGCGCGCGAGCCTCTTTGGGCAAATCTGGCAACCGGTCTGGCAGCTTCAATAAAGCCGCTTGCGGATCTGTCAGGCCCAGTAGTCGCACCAGATCCTCCCGCGCAGCCAAAGCGCCATGCTGCGCTGCTGCCAGCCGCACCGTGCTGTCGGCGTAAAACACCTGCTGGCGCGCCCGCTGCAGCTTGTTGAAGTTGCCGACTTGCTGCATGCGCTTGGCCAGCTCGGCGCTGGCTTCAGCCGTGGTGTTGACTTGCTCTGCGTATTGCAAAGTCTGGCTGGCTGCCACGGCGCGCACCCAGGCTTGCCGCACTTGAGTCACTTGCTCGACAACGCTGCTTGAGAGCTGCACTTGTGACTGGGCCATGCGACTTTGCGCGATAGCCTGGCGGCGCGGCAGCGTGAGTAAGTCAAGCAAGCCAAACGACAGCAAGCGGCCCAGTTCAAGCTCGTCCTTGAAGGTGAAGCGTTCAAACGCGAAGATGGGGTTGGCGATGCGCCCGGCCTGGTTGGCCGCCGACATGTCGGCCCAGCTCTGCGCTAGCATGCTTTGCACCGCCGGACTGTTGGCCAGGGCAAGCTGTACCGCGGCGTCTGAAGTTAACGGTTTTGACAACAGCTCGGCTGCAAGTTGGCTTCTGGCAGCGGTTTGCTCGGCGCTTCGGTTCAACGCCAGCTTGCCGCCGGTGAATGCAGCGGCGGTTTGGTTGGCGGCGCTGACGGCTTGATCGACGTTGACCGATGCGCAGCCTGCCAGAGCCAACACGGCGGCAGCCAGCGCCGCGAGTTTGAAGCGCGGGTTCATGGCGTGGCTTTCAGGGCTGGTTTTGCCTGTGGCGTTGCGGGTGCTAGCGCGCCTTCCTGGCTCTGGGCTTGCCGGGCATATTCGCGCCAGCCGCCGATGCGTGCTGTGGTGTCGTTGGCCGCTTTCCAGTTGGCGATGGGCTCGTCTGTGAAGGCACTGTAGCCGTCAAAGGCTGATCGATAGGGCGTGAGCAGCGCCGGGGCGCTGCCAGTTTGGGGCGCTGCGGCTGGTGCCTGTGCGGCAGCGGTTAGCACGGCGCTGGCTGCCCAGAGGGCTAAAAAGCTGCTTTTTATTAGCTTGGGTAATTTCATGACGATCTCCTGAATCCATTGCGGGCGACGTGATGCGTCGCAAAGTGTTGACGGGCACGGGCAAAGGTGCAGCCAAACGGCAAAGTACAGGCCCAGTTTGGGCCTGGGATCAGGAAATCGGTGGTTTTTGACCCAGCGCTGCGGCAGCGCTGGTAAAGGCTGCGGCGTGAGCTGGGCGCAGTTGTGGTGACGTGAAAGACACCGCAACTAGAAGCGGCGAAGACGACAGGGCAACTGTGTGGCAAGCCTGACAGGCTTGGCAGACTTGGCTGACTTGGTAAGTGCCGCAATGCTCGCTACTTGCAGACTTGTCGGCACCCTTGTCGGCACGTTTGTCGGCACCTTTGTCGGCATCTGTGTGATGAGACATTTGCTCGTGGCAGTCAGGAATAGCGCGAACCTCCTCAAAAACCTCTTTCGAATGATCTAAAGAGGCTGTGGCCTTGATTTCATGTGCGCTAGCAGCTCCTGATTCAGTAGCAATTGCCGCGCCTGCCATTTGCGTAGCCATCGCGTCCCCGGCCCAGCCGCGCAAGGGCAGCAGGACGATCAGGAGGGCAAGGACTAAATGGCGCATGTGGTAATGATAGGGCAGGCGTGTAAAAGTTCAAGAGTCAAACTGTAAAAACCAACATCGCAGCAGCCATCGCCACCATACCCACATCTTCAACAATTGTCACCGTGCTCATCGGCAGCTTGAAGACTGTGCCCAGGCAGGCGCACTGAATTTGCGTTTTGCTGGCCACGGCTTTGATCACACCAATCGCTGAAAACCCCATCACGATGACGGTGGCCCAGTGCGTCAGCAGCGGGTTGAAGTGGGCCAGGTAGGCAGCACCTAGTGCCAGCTCGACAAAGGGGTAAATCAAACCCCAGCCGCGCCAGCGCTTTGCCAGCAGGTCGTAACCAGCATACGCATTGGCAAAGGCGTTGATGTCCAGCAACTTAAAAAACGAAAACACCAAAAAGAAACCGGCCATGAAGTAGCGCATGGTGTCCATGGTGGTGATGCTGGCAACCCCGCCCATGCCAATTTGTACCAGCAAGCTCGCGCCCAGAATGTACGCAACGATGAGCAACAGTGGGCTGTAAGTGGCTAGCCAGCTCGGCGCTGAGTTTTTAACTGCTATGTTTACAGGAGCTACTTGACCACGTATTGCCTGGGCTAGCGGCATATTTGACACCTGATTTGGCAAAAAACCAGGAAGTAAGGCGTACTTCCCAGCGGTTGTAACGGCTGTTTTAAGTGTTTCAAAGTCGGCAGTCACATCGCTTAACACGACTTGCATCGGGTTCAAGGTGACAGTCACGCTAGACGCCAGCGGCTCCAAGCTTTTGGTGACGCGGCCCACGCAGGCGTTGCAGTGCAGGCCGGTTAGTGCAAAGGTTTGGGTTGTCATGATTATCTTTTCTGTCTCACGCCGCTGGCGCATGTTTTATCTCGGCCAGCGCTTGGCGCGCCACTGACCAGCCACCCAGCAGCGCCAAAACTGCCATGCCACAAGCTACCAGCAGGTCTGGCCAGGCGCTACCTGTGCCGACTACGCCAAGCGCCGCCAGCATCACGGCGATGTTGCCAATCGCGTCGTTGCGGGAGCACAGCCACACGCTGCGCATGTTGGCATCACCCTCGCGGTACGCATACAGCATGGCGGCTACCGCTACGTTAGCAACCAACGCCAACAGGCCAATGCTGCCCATGGTGAGTGCTTCAGGCGTGCCGCCTTGGTTAAACATCCACGCTGCGCGACCCAACACAAATATGCCGAAACCTATCATGCACGCGCCTTTGAGCAACGCAGCGCGCGAGCGCAACACAACACCCGCCGACAGCACAGCAATTGACACACCGTAATTGGCCGCGTCACCAAAAAAATCAATCGCATCAGCTAGCAAAGAGGTAGAACCTGATTTAAAACCCGCGCCAATTTCAACTGCAAACATGGCCAGGTTGACCACCAGCGCAATCCACAAAATTTTGCGGTAGCGGGGGCTGTTGGCGTTTTTACTGTCGTCGGCGTGGGGGTGTCCGCAATGGGCTGACATGTTTTTAGTTCCTGATTTCTGAATCAATGGCATGATTGGAAACTCTAAAGCCACTTGAAGGTCAAGCACATTGAAAATTACACGTTTAAACGATAAGGATTTGGGGAACCTCGGCGTGTGGGCCGCGCTGGCGTCGGCTTTTTTATTCGGTGCGGGCACGCCATTGGCCAAAGCGTTGCTGGGCGGCTCGTTGGGCCAAGTCAGCCCGTGGCTGCTGGCTGGTTTGTTGTACGCAGGCTCGGGCCTGGGGCTGCTGGCGTACCGGCTGATAAAAGGGCTGTCGACGCCGCGCCTGAGTCGCAATGAAGCACTGTGGCTGCTCGCCGCTGTAATTTGCGGTGGCGGCGTAGCGCCTGTGCTGCTGATGTTTGGTCTGGCCGGCATGGCGGCTAGCCATGCGTCGCTGCTGCTCAATGCCGAAGCGGTGCTGACTACGTTTTTGGCTTGGGCACTGTTTAAAGAACACTTGGGCCGACGCATTGTGCTGGGCATGGCGCTGATTGTGGCGGGCGCGTTGCTGCTTAGCTGGCCGCAGGGTGCCGCGAATGTTGACCTGCAGGCCACGCAATTTTGGCCAGCGTTGGCGGTGCTGCTGGCCTGCGTTTTCTGGGCGCTGGACAACAACTTGACGCGCAAGGTGGCGCATGCTGATGCGTCGTGGATTGCTTGCGTCAAGGGCTTGGCGGCGGGCTCGACCAATTTGCTGCTGGCTTTTGTGCTGGGCGCAGCGTGGCCGTCGCTAGCGGGTATCAGCGCCGCCATGCTGGTTGGCTTTTTGGCTTACGGCGTTAGCTTGGCGCTGTTTGTAGTGGCGCTGCGGCACTTGGGTGCATCACGTTCAGGGGCATACTTTTCAGTAGCGCCTTTTGTGGGGGCGGCAATCTCGGTTGTGTTTTTTGCAGAACCAGTCACGTGGCAACTGGCGCTGGCCAGCGCGTTGATGGGGGTGGGCGTGTGGCTGCACTTGACAGAGGACCACGGCCACTTACATCAGCATGAGGTGCTAGCGCATACGCATCTTCATACGCATGACGAACACCACCAGCACGCGCACCTTGAGGCGGACGGCGCGCCCACCCAGGGCAGCCATTCGCATGCACATCAACACGACCCGCTGGAGCACTCCCATGCACACTTCCCAGACGACCACCACCGCCACCAGCATTGAGCCGTCGGCTGCGCTGAGCTACCGCATCAGCCAGGCAGCAACGCTAAGCGGCGTTACGCCTGCCAATATTCGCTTTTATGAAAAAGAAAAGCTCCTCAGGCCAACATTGCGGGGCGACAACAGCTACCGAATGTATAGCGATGGGGATGTGCACCAGTTGCGGTTCATAAGGGCCTGCAGGGCTCTGGACATGTCGCTTGATGAGGTGCGCACGCTGCTGGGGCTCAATTTGAACAACAAGGCCGATTGCGCCACCGCGCGTGGCTCACTTGACGCGCATTTGGGCCATGTGCGTGTCCGGCTGGCTGAGCTGAAGGCCCTTGAAAAAGATTTGCAGGCGCTGCGCGGCCGCTGTGATGGGCTGGACACCACGTGCCACATCATTGAAGCGCTGCATGAGCGGGCTGACCGGCTGCCGAAAAGCACGCGCACCGGGACAGCCAAGCGCCATGTTTAGCTGGTTTGCGGCAAAGCTTTAGCGGCCGGGGAGCGGTCAAACGCCAGCGTGCTGAGCGCTGCCAACGCAAACGGCGCGCCGACCCAGCCCAGGTTGGCCAGGCCCACCGTGTTGATCATGGCGCCGCTAACCACAGCACCCAGCGCTGTGCCGCCGTACAGCATGGAGCTGTTCAAACTTAGCAGCAGCGGCGCGTCTTTGGGCGACAGGCTGACCAGTCGGCTTTGCTGCGGCGCAGTCAGCCCAAAGCCAGCCACGCCCCACACCACCAGCGTGAC
>JAYWFR010000192.1:0-3866 GCA_043778695.1 Polaromonas sp.
CGGTCACGCAGCGTCGGGTCGCCGCCTGAAATCTGGACGTCGGTGTTGTGCCCAAACTGCACGGCAATGTCGTCAATGCGGCGAAACAGATCCTCCAATGGAATGTCACGCACCGCCTCGGCGCTGTCGGACAGGTAGCACAACGTGCAGTCAAGGTTGCAGCGCTGTGTGACTTCAAGCGACACACAACCAATGGCCCAGCGACGCCCGGCCGCTTGTGCAGGCGACCACTGTCCCGTGCGCTGCATGCGTCCGGTGATACGGACAAGGCGCTCAGCCTGTGATTGGGGCGCGGGAGAAGTGATGGGTTTGTGCATAAAAGACTTTGTCACCTCACCGTGCTAAAACCTTACATCAAAAAGAAACCGACAATGCATACGCTACTATTTATATAGCATACAATGCTTATTGTAAAAGGGCTACGGACACTTTTTTCTAATTATTCGCTACTTTTGTGCCAATAGTAAGCAAATAGTGTGTCACGGGCACCGACTGCCCGTGTTTGTCCAGACGCACCGCCTCCAGTTTGCATTCCAGGGTGTATTTGCTACCCGTCCGTCCGTCTTTTATCTTGCGCCTGTCGTACTCACCAGGTGCTTGCAGCCGACGTTCCCTAAGTCCAACAGGCTGCTGACCACATAAGTGCCAAACAGAATGCAACACTACACTAGCCTTGAATCACGTCGGGGAAAAACATAAAAATGCCAGAAATATTCAAAAACAGCAGAAGTGACCCGTCTTCTGAATACGGATGTCCGCATCCGCGATTGTCTGTGCGTGTCGAATGGTGTTGTATTTACCTTATCAAGTAATGGAAGCCCCATGAGTTGGCGAAAAAAGGTAGTTTGGAGTGAGGGCATGCTGCTACAGCCCCAGCATTTGCAGCAAAGCGAGCGCCACGGTGATCATGCACGGCATGTCTTGCTGCGTACCACAACGCCTTACGCTTGGGGGTTTTCCGAGATAGAGATTGACCAAGCCGCGTTGACCCTGGGCAAACTGGCGCTAATACGTGCCGTTGGCGTGTTTGCCGACGGCACGGTGTTTGACATGCCCGCCGTCGATCCCCTGCCCGTTGCGGTGCTTATCCCGCCTGAAATGCGTGAAGAAGCGATTGTTCTGGCACTCCCGCTACGTCGCGCAGGTGCGCGTGAGGCCGATGTTGACGCTTTTGAAGACCTGGTGCGCCACCGGGTGGTTGAGGTGGAAGTGCCAGACTCCAACACTGCAGGTGAGCGCTCAGCCTTGGTCCAACTTGGACACCTGCACACCCGTTTAATGCGCGCTGGCGAATCCACTGACGCTTGGACGATACTGAATGTAGGGCGCGTCATTGAGCGGCGCGCCGACAATCAAGTGCAAATGGACCGTGACCATATCCCGCCGCTTCTGGACGTGTCGGCCAGCAGGGTGCTCAAATCGTATGTCGATGAGCTACTGGGTCTGCTACGCCAACGCGGCGATGCCCTTGCGGGGCGCATGACCCAAATCGGCAGTGGCGGGGTATCCGAGATAGCCGACTTCCTCATGCTGCAGAGCGTCAACCGCAATGAGCCAGTCTTTGCACATTTGGCGCGCATTTCTTTATTGCACCCTCAGCACTTGTATGAAGTTGCGCTGTCGCTGTCAGGTGATTTGGCCATCTTTCGTGAGACCCGGCGCGGCACACGTTTTGGGCCTTATGTCCACGACGATTTGGCTGCAAGCTTTCAACCCCTTATGGATGATTTGCGCCGCAGCCTGTCCATGGTTTTGGAGCAGTCGGCCATTCGAATTGAGCTGCATGATCGCAAGCACGGCGTGCGGGTAGCTGTTATCAGCGATGTCGAACTACAACGCAACGCCACCTTTGTGCTGGCAGTCACCTCGACAATGCCTGGAGAGGCCTTGCGGTCACGCTTTCCAACGCAGGTCAAAATTGGCCCGGTCGAACGCATTCGAGATTTGGTCAATCTACAGTTGCCCGGCGTTACCCTGCAGCCGTTGCCAGTTGCGCCGCGTCAAATCCCGTTCCACACGGGCGCCAGCTACTTTGAACTCGAAACACGTAATAGTGATTTGTGGCGACAGTTAGAGCAGTCGGGGGGTGTTGCCATGCATATTGCAGGCGAGTTTCCTGGACTGGAACTGGCATTTTGGGCAATTCGCGCGTGAGGTAGTGTTTGTGAGTGCTCCTGATCCCTTTGCAGCGTTTGAGTCTGAACGCACCATCATCAAACCCAAGCCCCGGTTGCATGGTAACGGGCCTAACCAAACATCCTCACCGTCGACAGGTACGCTGCGGATAGGCGAGGCCGCGCCACTGGATATGGCAACAGTGGACGTTTTAAACCCATTGGTATCTGCTGCAAGTACGCTGATGGGCCTGATTTCCAGCCTGCGCACCGCACGGCATGCGCCCAACATTCCCAAGTTGCGTTCTTCGCTGACGCAGGCCATGCAGCGTTTTGAAGCGGATGCCCATAAGTTAGGCTTGGATAATGGCCAAGTGTTGGCATCGCGCTATGTGCTGTGCACTGCGCTGGATGAAGCTGTGGCGAACACCCCCTGGGGAGCGCAAGCCGCCTGGAACAAACAAAGTCTGTTAGTGCAGTTTCACAATGAAACTTGGGGCGGGGAAAAAGTTTTCCAGCTGTTGGCCAAGCTTGCACAAGATGTGCCGCACAACCGTAGCCTGCTCGAGCTGATTTATTGCGTGCTGGCGCTAGGGTTTGAAGGCCGTTACCGTGTGATTGACAGTGGTCGCGCGCAACTTGACTCAGTGCGCCAGCGCCTGGCAGACTTGATTCGCAAAGACCGCCCGCAGCCCGACCCAGACCTGTCGCCCCACTGGCGCGGCCAAGCCTCTGGTAAAGCCAAGCTTTCCGATGGGGTGCCCGTCTGGGTTGCGGGGGCGCTGATGGCATTGCTTCTTGCCCTGCTGTACTTGGCATTGCGGATGAGCCTTAACTATCGATCAGATGCAACGTTTGCTGCCGTGAGCAGCTTGCGAGTCCCTAATGTACAAATCGTTGCAACGGTGCCCATGCCTGCAAAAAATCCACGCTTGTCCGGCTTCTTGCAGCCAGAAATCAAAGAGGGCCTGGTCACTGTGCTTGAGGAATCTGACCGCAGCATCATTCGCTTGCGTGGAGACAGTTTTTTTAGCTCTGGCAAAGCTGAGCCGACCAACCAGTCACTACCGATATTAATGCGAATTGGGGAAGCGCTGGCGCAAGTCAAAGGTGATGTGCAGGTCGTAGGCCACACAGATAACCAGCCCATTCGCTCGCTGCGCTTCCCGTCTAACTGGCACCTGTCGACCGCACGGGCTGAGGGCGTGAGACACGCATTAGTCGCTCAGGTCAGCGCGGCACGCATGCGATCCTTTGGCAAAGCCGAGGCCGAACCGGTAGCGCCTAACGACAGTGCCGAGAATCGCGCACGCAACCGGCGGGTGGATATCATTTTGGTGCCAGAACAAAACTTGGGTTTATTGGGTGCAGCTAGTGGCGCGGGAGAGAAAAAATGATCAAGAAAGTGTTTGGCTTTCTGTTCCATCCCATTTTCCTCACCACCTTGGCGCTGCTGATCATCGCCCTGTTGATCTGGTGGATCGGACCCCTGATGGCGATTGGTACCTGGACGCCACTGGTTTCTGAATTCGCACGCGCTGTGTTGATTGGTGTGCTGGTGCTATTGGTGGTATTGCGGATGCTGCTGACCCGCTGGCGCGCACGCCGTGCAAGCCATCATTTAACCGAGGGGTTGATGAAGGCCCCTAATGCCAAAGCCGACGAACCAGAAAACGCAGAGCAAAAAATTCTCAATACCCGTTTTGCCGAGGCTGTGGCCTCCTTGCGCAAGATGCGTCTGCATGCAGCGGG
>JAYWFR010000193.1:0-3856 GCA_043778695.1 Polaromonas sp.
ACTGACGGCCGCAGCGTACCCCACGCCGACATGAGTTGCCAGTTCAGTCTCAAACGCATTTACGTGGGGGCCCATCGGGGCGATCCAGTTTGATTTGAACGCCTCTTCAACAAAGGCCGTTTCCTCATCGCCCAAATGCGGTGAAGACAACCAGATGCGTTGCGACAACTCGCGGCGGAAAATCACATCTACGGGCTTTGCAGCAGTGTCCAGAACCGGCAAGTGATCAATTTGATGCGCATCCATGATGCGAAGGACATCAGCGGAGTTTGCTTCTTCATTGGCAGTGATCGGGGTGGCTGCTGGCAAGTCGTTCAATAAAGAGGAGTCACCCAAACCCTTCAAAATAGCTCTGCGCAAATCGCCGTCGGTCAAAGTTCGCGCTAATTTGCCATGGTCATCAAGCACCAACAAAATACCGCGCGCTGCTTGCTCCATGCGCATCAAGGTATCGCGCAAGGTCATGGCTGGTTTGACACACAGCAGTTGAAGTTCGCTGGGGCTCATAATATTTTCCTTGCTGGAATGCCTGCGTACGTACCAGGCTCCAAAAGATTTGCATTCACCACAGCGCCCGCGCCGACGATCACGTCGTCAACAATCTTGACAGACGGGAGCACCATAGCGCCACTGCCAATTAGTACGCGCTGGCCAAGTTTGACATGCCCACCCAAGGCCGCGTTGGGGGCAATATGTGAAAACGCGCCAACTTCAACGTCATGATCAACCACAGCACCATGGTTGACGATAACGCCTATGCCAAGCTGCACCAAAGGCCCAATAACCGCACCAGCCGCCACAAAGCAACCAGAGCCCAAGTTGCTAAAAACTGACACCACAGCCGCAGGATGCACAACCGATGCCAAGCGCTCATCCCCAAATGCGGCTGCCTCTTTTTGCCTGAAGTGATTGTTGCCGATGGCGATATGAACCGAAGGGTTAAGCGCTAACGCAGCGTCGACCTCTAGCAGGCAAACACTCGGCAAAAGTTCCATCTGATTAACGGGAAGCTTGCGGTCTGACACAACAACGCTGCTCCACCGGTGCGCAAGTAACGCTGCATCAGCCACAACGCGCCCATGACCGCCCGCTCCAAAAATCAACAAAGGGGACGCTGCGTCAAATGGCTTGGAAGAACTCATGTCGCGGTCGTCAAGAGGGTACTTGTTGATTAGCTGTTTAGTAAGTGTTGGACTTGTCCAGCATCGAGCGGTCTAGAGCAACTGTCGTCAAAAAGCTGACGATGCGCGGTCCAGCCAATCCGTCGCCGTAGCTATTGTCACACGGCACTTTTCCAGCCCGTAGCGCGCTTGAAATAGCCGTGTAGATACTGTGAGCATCCGGTGCGACATCCATGACATTCGCACTTCTTTCACGCAGCCGCTGCCTGTCCCCCACATTGATGACTGGCGTTGCAAACGAAGCCGCCTCAATAATCCCAGCTGATGAGTTGCCCACCATTACAGAGCAGTGCTTCATGGCAGCGGCGAACAAACTCCTGTCCAGATGTTTGAGTTGACTTGAGCCTACAGGCAACCCGGTGTCAGCCAGCGCTTTGAGTATGTCATTCGAGCCAGCATCGGAGTTTGGCTCCAGCCAAATGACTGGCAACCCCGCTCTTTTCAAAGCCAGCAACAAGTTATGGGTTTGTGTGTAAGCGTCAAAAGCCTGCTGCACAACGGGATGAAAAACCGCCAGGATAAATGACTGATTTAGGGGCAGATTCAACGCCAGTTTGACGTCGTTGATTGGCTTTTCAGCGATTTCCAAAAGACCGTCCAGACCAGGAGCGCCAGTGATGTGTACCGTATTTGCGCATTCACCCATGCGTATCAAGCGTTCTTTTGACTCGGATGTTGCCACCAAGTGGTAATGACTGAGCTTGCTAATGGCATGCCTGACGGGCTCATCTACCGTGCCCGAGCGTTCACCGCCATGAATATGCACACACACAATACCAAGATGCAAAGCCGCAATTGCACCAGCCAGCATTTCGCCACGATCGCCCAGCAGCAGCAACACATCAGGCTTTTCGCGCTGCAAAAGGGCTGTCATGCCAATAAGACACTCACCGATACCCGCGGACATGCTGTATGCCGTACGGCTCGCAACATCGACCGGCACTTCACCACAAATTCGCAACCCAGCCGCACGAATGTCATCAATCGTCTGACCAAAACCGGGTGCCAAGTGCATGCCGGTGACTACAATGCTGAGGTCGGCCACCTCTGAAAGCAGTAAAAGTGACGACTTCATCAAACCAAAGTCAGCACGCGTACCGCTAAGGTAAATAATTTTTCGCAAAGGCTTCGCAGGGCCGTTCATAGGCTGGCTGGGCGTAACTGATCCCACTGCAACACCGACCCAGCAGCAATCGCAGTTCGCGCGCTTTGACCGACAACGCGTTGCAAATCGCGAGGCGCAATACCAGTTGCTGGCCGGCGGCAAATGAGCATGTCAGCGGTGATGACCTCGTTTGCAGCAATGTTCACCGCCGCAACCACGCTACGCCTGGCGACGCGAGCCGTGTCCAGCTCTTCAGGCAAGGGGGCCTTAACACCATCGCCCAGCATGGCGCTGACGCGGCGAATGCCTTGCACCATCCGCACAAATTCTTCGGGTTCAAGCGATGCACGGTGGTCGGGGCCGACCATGTCTTGGTCAAGCGTCAGGTGCTTTTCTATGACGCACGCACCCAGCGCAACAGCTGCAATGGGCGCTTCAATGCCCAAGCTGTGATCGGAGTACCCAACAGCGACATTCAAGTCTCGCGCCATACTTTTCATAGCCAAGAGGTTGAGCGTGTCGTCGGGCGCTGGATAAGCAGACGTGCAATGCAACACCACAACGCCGCCTAGGTGACCACGCGCTGAATTGACCCAGGCCACCGCCTCGGTGATTTCTTCCATGGTGCCCATACCTGTCGACATGAGCAGCGGCAATTGGCTGGCTGCAGCATGCTCTACCAGAGCACGGTGTGTTAATTCACCGGAAGAAAGCTTTAATCGCTTGACGCCCAGCTTGACCAGCATGTCTACCGCGCTGACCGAAAACGGTGTGGAGAAAAATTCGATCCCAATCGCATCGCAATGTGCCTTGATGTCTTGATGTTGGGTTTCAGAAAGTTCCAGCCGCTGCAGCATTAAAAACTGGTCTTGATCGCCTGTCTGGCGCGCTTGATACTCAGCTGTCGGTGCACCACGAATAACCAAGTCTTCAGCGCGAAATGTTTGGAACTTGACCGCATCTGCGCCTGCTCTATGAGCAGCGTCGCAGAGCTGCAGCGCCAGCGCGACGTCGCCATTGTGGTTTACACCAGCTTCAGCGATAACAAAAACATGCTGGTCCGACTTCACCATACGGTCCAGCCACCGTCGACAACCAGGTTATGGCCATTGATGTACGCAGACGCGTCACTTGCCAAAAAGGTCATTGCGTTAACAATGTCATCACTCGATGCCATTCGACCCAAAGGTACGCGACTGGAATACTTCTCAACGAACGTTTCGTTTTGCCCACTGTGCACGCCGCCTGGAGTCACGGCGTTGACACGCACGCCGCGCCCCCCCCAGTAACTCGCCAGATATTTGGTCAGGCCCCATAAGCCAGCTTTACTGGCCGAGTAAATAGCGGGCGTGTTGATGGCTCGGCCAAGGTACTCCGAGCCCTCGTAGATGCGCTGATCAGGGGCTACCACACCGTAAATTGAAAGTGTGTTGACAATCGCACCGCTGCTGCGTCGGGCCATTGGCGAGCCGAATACCTGGCAACACAACATGGCACCGGTCAGGTTAACCGCCATGACCTCATTCCAGTCGTTTAACGGAAAGTCTTCAAAGGGGGCGAAAAAGTTTTC
>JAYWFR010000194.1:0-9039 GCA_043778695.1 Polaromonas sp.
CTGGGCTATGAGGAGAAAGTCATGAACGCCGCCTTTCGGATTGGCGACACCCAGCTGATGGCCGACGACGGGATGGGCGAAAAAACGCCGGAGTTCAAGGGAATGACGCTTGCGATCGAGGTGGCCGATGATGTTGAAGCCAAGCTTGTTTTTACCGCACTCGGTGAGGGGGGAAAAGTCACGATGCCCATGACAAAAACGTTCTGGAGCTCATCCTTCGGCATGTTGACCGACAAGTTTGGTGTGCCGTGGATGGTAAATGTTGCAGCGTCAAAAGCGTGATTGCAGAAAATTTATGCATACAAACCAACTAAACCCCGCCGCCGAGATGGTGGAAGCAAACCATGCCCATGTGCTGAACGAAAGCAAGGCGTATCGGCAGGCGCGCGATGCCTTGGCAGCTGAAGAGATAGAGCTAAAGCGTCACATCGTGCGCGTCGCAGAGCAGCGCCGAGCGCTGCCGCCTGGCGGCGAAGTCACCAAGGACTACCAATTTGAGGGCGAAGGCGGAACGGTCGGCTTCGCGGATTTGTTTGGCGACAAAGACACCTTGGTGATCTACAGCTTCATGTACGGGCCGCAGCGCAAGGAAGGCTGCCCCATGTGTACGTCGCAAATGAGTGCTTGGGACGGCATTGCGCTACATGTTGGGCAGCGTGCCGCGTTCGTGATGACGGCGCGCTCGCCCATCAAGCGCATCCTGGCCTACGGCAAGGAGCGCGGCTGGGTGAACCTGCGGCTTTACTCTGACCCGAGCGGCGACTACACCCGCGACTACGTCAGTGCCGAAGACGCCGACATGCCCGGCTACAACGTCTTCACCCGCAAGGACGGCGTTATCCGCCACTTCTGGAGCGGCGAAGGGAGCGAAGCGACCGCAGACCCAGGCCAGGATGCGCACGATGCGCCGGACATGTCGGGGCTATGGGTGATTTTGGATACGACGCCCGAGGGGCGTGAGACAGACTGGTATCCGAAGCTGGATGACAACTGATAAATCAAACACGACACACACCAACACTTATAGCTAAGGAATTCTTATGACTTCATCAAAAAGTAAACCCACTGCGAATGACCAACAACATCCGCTGGAAACAATTGAATACGATGGGTTAACGCTCGGCTTTTTGAAGGCGGGAAACCCCGACAAACCGGCTCTCGTGCTGCTGCATGGTTGGCCACAATCCAAAGAAGTTTATGACCAAGTGATTGACGATCTTGCTGTCGACCACTTTGTTCTGGCCTTTGACCTGCCTGGCATAGGGGACTCACGGGGCGCGCCAAAATCAGCAGAAAAAAGGACTTGGCAGACATCATGATTGGCGCTGCTGAACGTGCTGGCGCAAAGTCTATGGTTATTGCAGGTTTTGATATCGGCGGAATGATCGCTTACGCCGCTGCACGCGACCACGCACACCGGGTTGTGGGTGTAGTCGTCATGAACACCGTGATCCCTGGGACTGATCCATGGACAAAAGTTTTGTCCGACCCACACATTTGGCATTTTGCATTTCATGCAATTCCAGATTTGCCTGAACTTTTGGTGACCGGACACCAGGATGCGTATTTCGATTTCTTTGTGAACGTGTTGGCAGGCAACAAGGCGGCAGTGACTGCACGCTACCGAGCTGCATTTGCACAGGCTTACGCGCGCCCTGAAGCTCTGAAGACGGGGTTTGACTGGTATCGCGCCATGCAGGCTGATGCAAAGCGAAATAGCAGGCCGAAGGAGATAGACATACCGATGCTGTACCTGCGCGGTGATGCCGATGGTCGATCCCCTGACGACTACCTTCCGGGGCTTCAAAAATTAGGGGCAAAACACGTGACCGGCGTTGTGTTGCCTGACAGTGGCGAATTCTCGCCACTGGAGGTGCCCAAAGCATTTGTGCAGGCGGTTAGCGCCTTTGTAAAGTCGTGTCAAGCCGGCTAAGAAACTCAGCCGTAAAAGCGCTCTTTAATGGGTCTTAATTAGGGTCAGACCCGCTTCTTCCCCTCGCTACTTCCCCGAGGCAGACACTCGCTGACACAGCGGGCAAAACACACCCTTCACGCATTCACCGCAGCCTGTTCCATTAAATCAAAGGAAAATTTATGCCGATCACCAACGCCCTGGCTAGCGTGGCCGTAAGAGACATCAAGGCAGCTGCCCAATGGTACTTAAAAGTTATCGGGCGTCCGGCAGATTCGATGCCGACGCCGGAACTGGCTGAATGGAACTTTCCCGGCGGCGGCTGCCTGCAGGTTTACGCCTTGCCGGAACGCGCTGGCTCGTGCTCGTGTACCTTGTCCGTCTCAAGCATTGATGCGGAAGCTCCCCGACTAGAGAAAATCGGTGTTTTAACTGGGGCGCTGATGGGTGAGCAAGTTAAGGTCTTCATGATCAAAGACCCGGACGGCAACAGCATCGCATTTGCGCAGGCGCCCAATCAGACCGTAATGAATGATGGGATTGCGACTGCGATTGCGCGCGCAGCCTACAACGCTTATGTAACAAAGGACCGTGCGGCAATAGAGGCACTAATTGCCGACGACTTCCACTTCAGCAGCCCACTGGACAACCGCATCGACCGCGCGACCTATTTCGAACGCTGCTGGCCCAACAGCAAAACCACTGAAGGGTTTAAGTTCATCCATCTTGTGCCCGACGGCGAAAGGGTGTTCGTGACCTATGAGGCGCGTGGTGCGGGGGGGCACCGGTTTCGCAACTCCGAGATCGTCACGGTACGCGGAACGCAAATCGTCGAAGTAGAGGTTTATTTCGGCTGGGACTTGCCGCACAAGGCACAGGTCGGTGGCTTTGTCGATAAGGCGTGACTGAAATGCTGAAGAAGGTTTCATCAGCAAACGGGGCCAAATGAGCAAGGGAAAAATTTATGAACGCCAAAAATCTTTACCACCTGACGATGCCGGGCGAGAGCGCCGAGTACCGCGCTACACGCAACAAACTCCTCACCGAGGAGATGGCATTGCGACGACAGATTGAGAGCGTCGCCGCACTTCGCAGGGCGCTGCCTGCGGGCGGCACGGTTGCGCAAGATTATTTATTCGATGGCGACGTTGGGCCGCTGAAGCTGGCGGATTTGTTCAGGCCTGGCAAAGACACGCTCGCCATTTACAGCTTCATGTACGGGCCTGAGCGGGACCTGCCGTGTACGGGCTGCACCCACTTTCTCGATGGCCTTGAAGGCATGGTGCAGCACATCACCCAGCGCATCAACCTGGCCGTGGTCGCTAAGTCACCGCTGCCGCGTATCGTGGCTCTGGCGCACGCGCGTGGCTGGCGCACTCTGCCATTGCTGTCTACGCACGGCAACACCTATGACCATGACTATTTCGGCGACTCGTCTAACTTGCCTGACGCAGTGCGCAAGCAGCAAGAGTTCAAAGCTGGCGCAGAGTGGGACATGCCGATGCTCAATGTATTTCACCGGCGCGGCAAGGTGATCAGCCATTTCTGGGGCTCGGAAATTCTGTACATGCCGCCCGAGCCCGGTCAGGAATATCGCCACAACGACGCGCTTGATTCGCTGTGGAACATGCTTGATCTGACGCCAGCAGGGCGCGTAGATTTTCAGCCGCAATTGGCCTACGACTGACGCACTCCCGGAGAAACTCTTGTGACCACAGTCGGCGCCCCAGAGTCCGACGGCCCAGCTTCTTACTATTCTTCCATTGAAAAGACCCATGGCGAGCCGGTGTCTCATTGGATGATGGTTTTGAAACAAGCCGGTGAACTCAAACACGTGGAGCGAGTCAACCTGATAGACGTAAAACACAAGCTGGGTCATGGGTACGCCAACGCATTGGTGGCGCACGGGTCGAGGTGGGGTAAGCGGCTGGCTATCGCTGGTCGAACGAGCATGATGATCTGGGGCTGCGTACCTACATTCACCCGGCGTTTGGGCTGACGCCCGCAATTCAAGCGCGCCCGTACTCTCATGGCTATTGCAGTAACTTGGAGAAAGCCATGCCGACGATGCAGCCAACGGAGCAACACCCTTCAATGAAGCACAAGCCGTACATTGGATTGCTTTTATCGACTGGCATGTCTTTCGTTTTGATGTACGCGTTGATGTACGCAATGGCCGACCGCTTGGACAACGCGTACCTCAATTTAAGCAATGTCTACATGACGGGGCTAATGGCGGGCTCCATGATCCCGGTCATGCTGCTCACCGTGTCAGGCATGTTTCAGGATAGGACGCTGAATAAAGTGGCGTGGGCAGTAGCGGTGGCCGTCCTGGCGCTTTGCTGGCTGCTTTTACGGGCTGAGGCGGGCGTGGGGGACCGGCAGTTTTTGCGCGCAATGATCCCGCATCACTCAGCCGCGATTCAGATGGTCAGCGAGTCGCTACTTACCGACCCGAGAGTGAAAAAGCTGGGTGAGGAAATTATTTCGTCGCAGAAGCGGGAGATCGCCGAAATGAAAGCACTGTTGGCCGAGAAACCGTAAGCGCCGGGCTTGGCCAGGCGTTGAGCAATGTGGCCTGGTTAACGTAGTGTGCAATCGCGGTCAGATTTCAATTAAATTTAAGAGCAACGATCCGCGACCTTGCCACTGAAAAAGAAATGTCATGACAGTTAAGCGCATGGACAACGCTGGCATCGTTGTGAACGACATTGATGCCGCAATCAACCTCTTCAGTGAACTTAGTCTTAACCTTGATGGGCGCGGGCCCGATTGAAGGCGATTGGGCAGCTGGCGTTACTGGACTAAAAAACATGCGCGTCGAGATTGCCATGATGCGCACACCTGACCGCCACAGCCGACTTGAGCTGTCGCGCTTCGTTGCGCCGCCTGTGATGGCCGATCACCGCAATGCGCCAGTCAATGCCCTTGGCTATTTACGTGTCATGTTTGCAGTCGCAGACATTGACGACACGCTTTTGCGACTTGGCAAACAGGGTGCGGTGCTGGTTGGTGAAGTCGTCCAATACCAAAACACCTATCGGCTGCGCTGTATCCGCGGGCCTGAAGGCGTTCTCATCGGGCTCGCGCAAGATCTTGGGCAGAAACTTTCATGATTTCAGGTAGCTGCCATTGCGGCCAAATTACTTTTCAGATCAACGGCAAAATTCCTCCAACGTTGACCCGTTGTACTTGCACGTTTTGCTCAAAGCGCGGCGTGCTCCATGCGTACTACGAACCGTCGCAATTTCACCTCACAAGTGATAGCGCTTGTGATGCGGTTTACCGCTGGCAAACCAAATTGGTGGCGCACCATTTCTGCTCCGCCTGTGGTTGCGGCACCTTCAGTGATAGCCCGGCTTTTGAGCCAGATGGCAGCTGGGACAGAACTACGCGCCGCATCAGTGTGAACGCACGTTTGTTTGACGACTTTGATGCGGCCATCGCGCCTGTTGTGATGATTGACGGTAAGAATCTTTGGTAGTCGGGCGGGCTTGTCGGTCTTTATGCTTCGCTATTCATTGCTTTCATTTTTAACGGCCTCTGCAGCTAGTTTTGCGGTTTGGGCGTTGTCGCCTTTGATGACCGGTTATCAAGAGGCGTGGGATGCGCCGGGTGTCTACTATTACATTGCACTACTTGTAGCGGGCGTAATTTCAGGTTTCATCGCAGTAAAAGCTCTTTGGGCGCACTATGTGGGTGGCATCTTCGGGCAATTTTTGTACGGCCTTTTGTTTTTGACAATGGGGCCGCTGGCAGCCGTCGGGCTTGTCTTTCTCGTTTTATGGTCGTTCATTTTTTTGGGCGGTGCGTACCTTGGTTCGCATATGCGGTCTTATTGTTTTAGATTAATCAAGGACGAATGATCATGCTTAAAGTCTACGGTTTTTCAAAAGTCAACGCTGGCGCGCGCGGCCATACGCGCGACCTGCGCGTGCTGTGGGCGCTTGACGAGCTGCAACTGCCGTTTGAAGTGGTGGGCATGAACCACCCCGCGCACGACTTGAGCACAGACGCCTACCGACGGCTCAGCCCTTTTGAGCAGATCCCTGCAGTCGATGACGACGGGTTGGTGCTGTCTGAGTCCGCCGCCATCGTCCTTTATCTGGCAAAGAAGTCTGGTCGGCTGATCCCGGGCGACCTGGCAGGCGAGGCGCAAGTCATGCGCTGGTGCTTTGCTGCGATGAACTCTATTGAGCCGCCGCTGCTTGCCCTGATGGTGCTGGACTGGACGGCAGATGGTAGCTGCGGCAAGCACCGCGAGTTTTTGGTCGGATGGGTACATCGTGTGCTGGCGAACCTAGCGAGCTGGCTAGCCGACCGGGACTTCATCGCAACAGAGGAGTTCACTGTTGCCGACATCCTAATGGCACACGTTCTGCATTCCGGCATCAAGGATGCGACAGTGATTGCGCCGTATCCGGGCCTCGTGTCATACCGGGATCGCTGCCTGGCGCGGCCTGCATGGCAGCGGACTACTGAGGCGTACTACGGGCGGGTTAAAGCGGCGTAGATTGTTAACAAAGAATCTTTGGGCACTCCGTCCCGCTTACCCATGAGTTTGACGTTAACGTCGCCGGCAGCTACGCCGGTTTGTCTGCCTTGCAACGTAACTGGGCTGCGTTTTCGGCGTTGGGCCGTTTGGCCCGGTTATTCATACCGACGAAGGCAAGAAAACCGCGGTGTCTGGTGTGTTTGCCTGCGGTGACGAAGCGCTTGGCGGCAAGCGTGGCTTTTGCAATGGGTGATGGCGCGCAAGCTGAAATGAGCCCGCACCAGTCTTCGGTTTTTCGATAGATAAATGGGGGTTTGCGTACACCAACAGTTCGATTAGCAGGCAGTTGAGCCTATAGACCAAACAATCATTGCGTAAGCAGCTATAATTTTTATAGCAACTTTAAGGCGCGCAACGTCCAGTCGCGCTGACCAAGCCGCGCAAGTCACTGGTCCAGGTTAACGCTGCAACGTCAAATTGAATGCGTTCTCCGTCTACCGCAGTCATCACGCTGGTGCCGTCGACGCTAAATGCGTACACCGCCACACCATCAATCAACACCGAACGAACCGTGGCACCGTCAAAGTCAATGGTTACAGTGCGCTGCCAAATACTGCGAGCTGGCAGGTAGAAGGCGTTGCACGTCCAGCTGCTGGTCGTCGTTGCGGCGGTTATATCGGATTTCGTGTCTGCACCAGCAGGTTGCAGCATGGCGCAAGAAAGCAGAGTTGCAAGGCAGTTTACGCGCCAGCTGACGGATGGGAAAAGTGGTTTTTCACCTATAAATAGCGCCCTAGCCCAATCAATTATTGCGCTAGCAGCTCTGTTTTTTATAGCAATAGTCATGCGCAGCTAACTAGCTGGAAGATCCCTTCAGCAATCAGGTCTGGGCGCTCTTCATGTGCCAGATGACCCAAACCGGGCAAGCTGATTAACTGCGGCTGCGGTGCAGCGGACATAGGCGGCCACAAAGCTACTAGCCGGGCGGCCTGGCGCGGCGGCACGGTTTGGTCTTGGCTACCGACGATCAGGTTGAGCGGGGTCTTCAGGCGTGGCAGGTCTAATGCGAGTTGCGGCAAGTCCCAGTTGGCCATCATGCCCAGTGCGCCAGCGGCGTGGCTGGGGTTGCTGACCAACTGGCCGTAAAGTGCCATCCCCTCGGCATCTAGCTTGGAGCCGGTGCTGTCGATCAGTTTTTGCAGCACGCTGGGCTGGGCGGCCTGCCAGGCAAAGAGCGACGGCACAAAAGGCAACGCCGACATCAGCTTGGCCACGGGTGAAAACACCTGCCCGGCCAGCCCGCCTAGCGGCTGCAAAGCGCCATTGATGCTAACGATGCGCTCAGGGGAGGCAATGCCGTCAAGCGCCATGCGTACGGCAATGGCTGCACCCGCTGAATGGCCGATGACCAGCGCGGGCCTAACGCTTAGCACACCCAGCAGCTCGCCAATCGCCTTGGCCATGCCGGGCAATGACATCTGCGGGGAATTGCTGCCTGCTAGCGGCATGTCGGTAAAGGCGTGGCCGGGCAAGTCAAGCGATAGCACCTTGAAGTGCGGCGTGAGCAAAGGCACCAATCCGCGCCAAGAATGCGTGGATGCGCCTGTGCCGTGCAGCAGCAGCGCTGTGGGGGCGTTGGATGGCGCTGAATCAAATTGCTGGATATGCCAGCGCAAGCTGCCAGCTTTTACAAAACGGCTGTTTTGGCGGAGCGGCCATTGGCTGCCATCGCGCTCCCAGTTCAATCGGTCAGTCATGTTGTCCGCACGCTTATGTTGTCCGCATTCTGTATGCCTTAGCGGGCTGATGCAGTAGCAAGCTGCACCACACGTGACACCGCGTGCGCGCCTGCATGAGGCAGCGGCACGTAAGTCGCGCCCATCTCAGTGGCCAGTGTCTGGGCGGTCGGCTGGGGCTGGGGTGAGGTGTCTATCAACAAAGCGGTGATGCCGGCGACGTGCACTTGCCGGGCAGCGGCCACTGCATCAACACTTGCTTTTGCACGGCCTGGTGAGCCGTCACGCGCAATGTTGCCGCGCCCGTCGGTCAGCAGCACGATGATAGGGGTCTCGCCCCGACGCTTGATGTGCTCGGCCAGCTCGCGCGCGGCATCAATGGCGGTTGCCAGCGGTGTGCCGCCGCCACCGGGCAGCCCGGCCAGGCTGCGCTTGGCCCGCGCCAGCGACCGAGTAGGCGGCAGCAGCAGCTCGGCGGTTTTGCCACGAAATGCCAGCACTGCCACGTGGTCACGACGCACGTAGCAGTCGGCCAGCAACAGCTCGACCGCGCCTTTGGCCTCGGCCAAACGGTTAAGAGCGGACGAGCCTGATGCGTCAACCACAAACAGTGCGGTGGTTTGGCCGGTTTGCTTGAAGCGTGCGACGTGAAAGTCTTCACGGCGGACGTGGATGCGTTTGATGTTGGCAGGCGTTGGATGTTGCTGCTCACGCAGCTTTTGCCGCGGTGCGGCCGCGCGCAGCGTTTCTATCACGTTGAGGCGTGCACCGGCTCGCGGCTCGCCGCGCCGCGCACCCAGCGGCCTGCCGCGGGTTTGGCTTTTTTGCGCAGCGCCTGAACGCCCGGCGACCTGTGCGCGTGCTTTGACTGTTTGGCCAACTTGTAGCGCTGCCAA
>JAYWFR010000195.1:0-9017 GCA_043778695.1 Polaromonas sp.
GCCGAGCTGACGGGCGACTGGGAATTTAAACTCGCGCAAATGGAGCAAGGCAAATTAAGCCGTGAAACCTTCATGGCCGAAATTGCCGCCATGACCGAGCGAATGGTTGCCAAGGCCAAGGGCTACGACAAAGACAGCATACCCGGCGACTACGCCACGCTAACCGCGCCCTGCCCCAACTGCGGCGGCGTGGTCAAAGAAAACTACCGCCGTTACACCTGCGTGGGCAAAGCAGGCGCAACAGAGGGTTGCGGCTTCAGCTTTGGAAAAACGCCTGCGGGCCGCACCTTTGAAAACGCTGAGGTTGAGCAGTTTTTGCGCGACAAAAAAATCGGTCCGCTCGACGGCTTCAGATCAAAAGCTGGCTGGCCCTTCACAGCCGAGATGGTCATCAAGTTCGACGAAGAAACCAAAAACTACAAGCTCGAATTTGACTTTGGCGATGACAAAAGCGCTGAGTCTGGCGAGATTCAAGACTTCCAAAGTCAAACCGCGCTGGGAAAATGCCCCAAGTGCGGCGTTGAACACGGTGGTCAGATTTTCGAGCTGGGCAAAAACTACGTCTGTGATAAGTCAGTACCCACACACGCGCAGCCGACACCCAGCTGCGACTTTAAAAGTGGTCAGGTCATCTTGCAGCAGCCTATAGAGCGCGAGCAAATGGTCAAACTTCTAGAAACAGGCAAAACCGATTTGCTCGACAAGTTCGTGTCGATGCGTACCCGCCGAGCCTTCAAGGCAATGCTAGCGTGGGACGCAACTGCAGGCAAAGTCAACTTTGAATTCGCACCGTCAAAATTTCCGCCGCGCAAACCAGCGGCCGATAAAACTGGCCCAGTCACCATCAAAACACCGTTTGGCAAAACCGTCGCAGTGAAAACAGCAGGCGCAAAAGTGGCTAAGCCAGCAGCCAAAAAAGTAGCTGCCAAAAAAGCGCCAGCCGTGAAAGTGGCGAAGCCAAAAGTGGCCAGAGTCGCCAAGCCAGGCTCAGGGCTAAAACCCAGCGACGCGCTGGCCGCAGTCATCGGCAGTGAGCCGGTCGCCCGCACCCAAGTCATCAAAAAACTGTGGGACTACATCAAGGCCGAGAACTTGCAAGACGCAGCCAACAAACGCAACATCAACGCCGACGCCAAGCTGCTACCTGTTTTCGGCAAAGCGCAGGTGACGATGTTTGAACTGGCCGGGATTGTGGGAAAGCATTTGAGTTGATGTCGGTAAGCCGCGCATCGGGTCCGACTTGACCCGGTAATATGCCTGCATGCAACGAAAATCGTGCGCTAGCAGCTATATTTTTAATAGCCCTTGGCGGTGCTTGTGGGCACAGGTACCGGGCTGGTTCGGCCAGACGTGGACTTTGCTTGTGAAGCCAAATTTTGCAGATTGCGCGCTGTAGAGTCAAACCGCTCACCGGTTGGAATATTGACAAACGTTACCAACAATTTTCCGGCGCTTGAGGTGCGCGCCCAACCGACATTGCAAGGGTCAACGTTGACGACAACGCTCTGGTCCGATGTAGCTTCCAGCGCGTGACTGGTAGAGTCCAGTTGCAAGCGGCACCCCATAAAGCGTGACACTTCGCCACAACCGCCCTCGGCTTTCCAGTTGTTCAGTACACACGGGGCATAGCCGCCGCTGAGCCAGACCAAGTAATATCCAGCGTCCCAGCGCCCCAGCGCCTTGTCGCAAGCTGTCTGCGCAACTGCTGCGCACTGGGGGTGCCTGCGTTTTCGCGGGTTTCACCGCCGCACGCGGTTTGGTCAGTCAACACTTTGGCGTAGGGCCGGGATGTGGGGTCATCAAGAGCGCCTGAGTCGCTGGGGCCAGCCAAAAAGCAGTCGCCATAAATCCCGACGCGGCTTTGCTGAGCAGCCGACGGACACCACTTTTGTCACTCGGGCCGGTAGCCAAAACCATTGGGCTGGGCGCTGTGCTGGTACTAATTGCTAAAGCCAGTGCGCGTCGCCTATGACGTGCGTTACCAGGGCGCTAAGGCCTGCTGGTCCGCCACGTTCAGTGTGCGGCGTATGGCGTATGGCGTATGGCGTCCTGCCTTTTACGCCGCTTTGGCAGGCCGGTGCAACGCGCAAATTTTGTTGCCGTCTGGGTCACGCAGGTAAGCCAGGTAGAGGTTCCCGACCGGGCCATCGCGAAAGCCGGGGGGCTCTTCACAGGTGGTGCCGCCGTTGGCAAGGCCTGCGGCATGAAACGCGTTGCCCTGTTCGGCTGACTGCACCACAAAGCCGATGGTGCTGCCGTTGCCGTGGCTGGCAGGCTCACCATTGATAGGCGTGGTGATGGCAAACGTGCCAGTAGGGCTGCGGTAAAAGTAACGCTGCTTGTTGGCTAGGCCCGGGCTAATGCCCAGCGTGCCCAGCAGCGCGTCGTAAAACTTGCGCGAGGCCTCAAGATCATTCACACCAAGCATCACATGACTGAACATCGTTGTCTCCATTTCGGTTTGTTATTGATCAATAGTTGACTAAACAAATGGTAGCCGATGGCTGGTCGTCAGGGAGCCGCCGCCTGTCGCCAACGCACGCAGCCAAGAGCTGATTTAACTTTCGCCTAGATACCAAAGCGCTATCTATTAAGGAGCTGCGTACTCGCCTGTTAATTGGGCCTCAGCCCGATTTGACGGACAAAAATAGCTTAAAAACTAACCTTCAAGCAAAGACGTCACCAAGTTTGCGCTTGATGGCCCCGCCATATGACCCCCGTGCGCGACCGCCTTCCTCGTCCCGCACAACAGCCTGACAGCAAATCTGTGAAACTCAAATCATATGGCGCTCATCAAGCCTCAACTTACCCCCACGCCGCATCGCCCTACGCCGGTGCTTCGCGCGCTTGCACTCAGCCTGCTTGGTCTGGGCGCGCTGTGTGTGCAAGCCGCCAGCCCTGCGCTGGTGGAGCCTGCTGTTAAACCAGACACGGTTGCCACCAGCACACCTGAAGCATTGGCCGTTGACCCAAGCCTGTACACCAGCCAAACATTTGACTGGAACGACGCTGCCAGGAGCCGCAACGTACCGGCCAGGCTTTACCTGCCAGCCGGGCCGCTCAAGTCTGGCGCGCTGCCTTTGGTGGTGTTCTCGCACGGCATTGGCGGCTCTAAAGACGGCTACAGCTACCTGGGCAGCTACTTTGCCGCCAACGGCTACGCCAGCTTGCATGTGCAGCATGTCGGCAGTGACCGCCAGCTTTGGTTTGGTAACCCCTTGAGCCTGGTTTTTCGCTTAACGGAAGCGGCGCAAGAAGCCGAGGCACTGAACCGCGTCAAAGACGTGAAGTTTGCCCTCAGCCGCTTGCTGGCCGAGCCGGTGGGCAGCAACATCAACACCCAGCGCCTGGTGGCGGCCGGTCACTCGTATGGGGCCAACACCACCATGCTGTTGGCCGGTGCACTGGTCAGCAACGTGGCCTACGCGGCCAAAGACCCGCGCTTTAGCGCCGCCATTTTGATATCTGCTCCACCGTTTTACGGCATGGGTAACCCACAAAATATCGTGTCAAGCATCAACGTGCCCACACTGCACATCACTGCCACGGCAGACGACATTCAGATCCCAGGCTACAACTCTGGCGTGGCCGACCGCCTGGCGCTATACCAAGCCACCGGGCAAAGCAGCCGCACTGCCAAAGTGCTGGCTGTCTTCAAAGATGGCTCGCACAGCATCTTCACAGACCGCATGGGCACTGGCGGCGTAGCGCTCAACCCCAAAGTCAAAGTCGCCACCCGGCAGTTGGCGCTGGCGTTTTTAAAAACTCTGCACGCCAATGACGGGCTGGCGCTAGATCAGTGGTCAGGATTGCATGCAGACATCGTGGCGCGATTTGAAAAAGCTGCGCTTTAACGCCAACCACATCTCCAAGTAGTATCATTTTAATAGCTACTAGCGCATGTCTTGTATGGCTTAGAAGCTCTTTTTACGGTTGAAAGCGCCAAAACGCTGAGCTACAGCCCCTAGATCTTATGCAGCCAAGGATGGTCAGAAAAATTGCTATGCCCCACTAAACGAGCCGCCATCCATCAGCAGGTTTTGCACGCTGATGTAGCCCGCATGCGCACTGCATAAAAACGCGCAGGCCGCGCCGAATTCTTCTGGTTAGCCGAGCCGTTTGGCCGGGTGTTTCGCAATGCGCTCTGCGCGCACCTCGGCGGCGTCTAGTCCGCCGCGTTTTGCATCACTTTTTGTTGGCGTGACAAGCCTACAACGTGCCTATACAAATGCTCGCACTGGTTCGCGTCCGGCTCCGTGGTCTTCAGCATCACGCGGTTTTGCGCAATTTCAACTTGGCGCTGATGTTGCCATCCGCCATGAAATGCGACTGACGTTGCACAAAGCTGTCGTGCATCAAGCCCATCACGCGGTCGGCCACATGGCGGGAAGAAGGGTTGGTTGGCTGCGCTCATGCCTTGTCTTAATTCATGACAAAGCCGCCGCTGGCTGGCAGCACTTGTCCGGTCATAAAACTACTGGAGTGCTACAGCGGCGCGTAAGCGTGCGGGCAAATGTTTTTGAGCGCATGGGCTTCGCCGCCGAGCAAAAAAGCCCCAGTTTTTACCCGTTGATGTCGACACCCACCGGGAAGTCAGCGTCTAGCGCGTCGTGCGCGGCTGCATCGATCCAATGGAGCGCTTGTGATTCTGCGGCGGTTGCCGTGATTGTCATGGCAACAGCGATATTGATTTATTGAACAACGTTGATCAACACAACATTTATTGCTTGGCTGTCGAGCGATCGCGTAAATAATTACCCAGTAAGTTATTCGAAATTTAATCTTCCCAAAACCTTTGGAGAAATTCATTTTTGCTCTGTATTTAATAGCGTTTAAACCTGTAAAATCGGGCGCATGAACGCTCAAACTCAGAAATCAATAGTTAGAGGCGCTGCAGGTGCGATCGACGTTGCTGTTGACCTACCCGCTGTCGGCGCTGAGTCAAGGGGCTGTGCTGTCATTGCCCACCCGCACCCGCTGTTTGGCGGCACGCTGGACAACAAGGTGGTGCAAACACTGGCCCGAGCCTTTACCCAGTGCGGCTGGACAGCAGTGCGGTTTAACTTTCGCGGCGTGGGCTTGAGCGCTGGCGTGCATGACGAGGGCCGGGGCGAGCTGGACGACATGCTGGCCGTTGCTGCGCAGATAGCGCCAACCGGCAAGCTGTGTTTGGCCGGGTTTTCATTCGGCGCTTTTGTTACCACCCATGCGTTTGCCAAGCTGCACGCCGAACGGCAAATTGACAAGCTGGTGCTGGTAGGCACCAGCGTTAGCCGCAGCATTGCCGCCCCGATTGATGTTGCCGCGCACGGCAAAACTATCGTTATTCACGGGGAGCTAGATGACACGGTGGAGCTAAGTGCGGTGATGGATTGGGCGCGGCCGCAATCACTTCCCGTTACGGTTGTGCCCGGTGGCGGGCATTTCTTTCACGGACAATTACCGCTTCTGAAAAGCTTGGTGGTGCGCCACCTGTCCTCTACTCTTTTGTAGTTTCTTTTCTAGTTTCTTCTCTAGTTTCTTTTCTGGTCATCGGATTTGTTCATGTTCAGTCTTCCTAAAGCCATCGCTGCTGCGTTGGCCTTCACTGTTTTTAATGCTTTTTCCCAAGCCCCCCAGCCGCCCGAGCTCGCCGCCCGCGCTTACCTGCTGCTGGACGTCACGGCCAGTCAAATTTTGGCCGCTAAAGACATCGACGCGCCGCTTGAGCCTGCGTCGTTGACCAAGCTGATGACCGAGTACCTGGTGTTTGATGCGCTTAAATCAAAGAAAATCGAGCTAAAGCAAACGCTGCCGGTTAGCGAACGCGCCTGGAAAATGCCGGGTTCGCGCATGTTTATTGACCCAAAAATGCTTGTGCCGGTGGAGGACTTGATCAAAGGCATGGTTGTGCAGTCGGGCAACGACGCCACCATAGCGCTCGCCGAGGGCGTGGGCGGCACAGCCGAGAAGTTTGTGCAAATGATGAATAGCCAAGCTAAAGCGCTGGGCATGACCAAAACCAGCTATAAAAACCCGGAAGGCCTAACAGAGCCTGGCCACACCACCACCGCGCGAGATTTAAGCATTTTGTCGATTCGACTGATGCGCGACTTCCCTGAATACGTCGGCTTTTCAGCGATTAAAAAATACCGCTACCCGGGCACGCCAGCGGCCAACGACACCAACCGCAATACGCTGCTGTTTCGCGACCCCAGCGTTGACGGTCTGAAAACCGGCCACACCGAGGCCGCAGGCTACTGCATGATTGCCACCGCCAAGCGCGACTTTCCCAACTTGGGTGCAGCCAACGCGCCCGGCCCACGCCGCTTGCTTGCCATCGTGCTGGGGACAGCGAGCGACAGCGCCCGGGCCAATGAATCGCAAAAGCTTATCAACTGGGGCTACACCGCATTCGAGGCGGTCAAGCTGTTTGATGCGGGCCAGGTGGTGGCCAGCCCGAATGTGTGGAAGGGCAAAAGCAACGTGGTCAAACTAGGCCAAGCCAACGCGATAGTGGTGGCCGTGCCTGCGGGCAGCGCAGCCAAACTAAAAACCGTCGTCGCCCGCCCCGAGCCGTTGGTCGCCCCGTACGCCTTGGGCCAGGCCATCGGCAGCTTAAAAATCACGTCAGGCGACAACCCTGTAGTGGTTACAGAAACGCCGCTGTATGCTCTGGAGGCGGTTGAAGAGGCGGGCGTGATTGGCCGGACTTGGGATGCGGTTAGGCTGTGGATTAAATAGGTACTTTTCTGTAAGGTCTTGCATCAGCAGCGTGAATTGCTGATTGCTGATTGCTGCGTGATGCGGGATTCAATTTATGGGATAGCCCAGCTTCTTTCAGGGGCTCCCCATACGCACCACCCTTGACATCGCCGACGACGTTTTGATTGCCGCCAAAGACTTTGCGCGGCTAGATAAAAAGACCTTGTAGAAAGACCTTGGGTCAGGTAATTTCTGAATCGGGGCGCGCTGCGCTGCAAAACCCTGCCGTTATTCAAAAAGCAGCCAAAGACATAGCAAAACCGCCCCTCAACGATGAAGACCAGCGGTTTTATACTTTTGAATTCAAAATCTTGCCTAACCGGGAGGGTGTGGCGGGTGTTACCAATAAGCTGGTCAACCGCATACGCGAAGAAGAAGGCATTTAAGGCATGGTTGCCTTGCTTGATGTCAATGTGCTGATCACGTTGATTGATTCTGCTCACAGATCACAGCGGACAGCAAGAGACTGGGCTTGAAAAAACGGCTTATTGAGCTGGGCAAGCTGCCCATTGACTCAAAACGGCTGTATTCGCATCGTCAGCCAGCCTGGCTATCCTTGGCCTGCACCCATGCAGCAAGCCATTCAAACCCTGCTAAGTCTTTGGCAGTCACCACACCATCAATTCTGGTGCGATGAAATGAGCCTTTTAGACGCGACCGCGTTCGACCACAGCAAAATATACGGCCATCGCCAGCTTACTTACTTACTTACTTGTATATGCTGGGCTTAGCCGTGAAGCACCAAGGCCGATTTGTGGCGCGGGACAGCGCGACTCTCCTGAGCCCTGTCAAAGGTGCGAAAAAGCAGCATTTGACGGTACTACAGTGGCTGAGTTGTTAGCTTGTGGGCGATTACTACAGCTAATTTGCCATCAAAACCCTAAACTGCTACACTCAAAGGCTTTTCTGGAATTTCAGAGAAAATTCGTTTTTTGTGACTAATCCGACAATTAGACACAGCGTTTTTCACAAACACCAAGCGAAGAATTCACGTCAGATACACGTTTTAGGGACGTTTTTAAATGCCAACTATTAACCAGCTAGTGCGCCAAGGCCGTGAGGTCGAGGTCATCAAGTCGAAGAGCCCTGCCATGCAGAACTCTCCGCAGCGCCGCGGTGTATGCACACGTGTGTACACCACAACGCCTAAAAAGCCCAACTCTGCTCTACGTAAAGTCGCCAAAGTGCGCCTGACCAACGGGTTTGAAATCATTTCTTACATCGGCGGCGAAGGCCACAATTTGCAGGAACACAGCGTGGTGCTGGTTCGTGGCGGTCGTGTCAAGGACTTGCCGGGTGTGCGCTACCACATCGTTCGTGGATCGCTCGACTTGCAAGGCGTGAAAGACCGCAAGCAGTCACGCTCCAAGTACGGCGCGAAAAAGCCAAAGGTCAAGTAACTCTTGCCAAAAGCAAAACAAGCTTTTCAAAAAAAACACGAAGGCAGCTGCCCTTCTGCACAACGCAAGAACAGCTCAATGACCCGATTTTGGGTCGAGTAAGTGAAAACCAAAATGGTTTTCGCGGCACCAAGTAATTGATGCCAGCTGAAGCAAAAAGGTGAAAACATGCCACGTCGTCGCGAAGTCCCTAAACGTGAAATTCTTCCAGATCCTAAATTTGGTGATGTCGATCTCGCCAAGTTCATGAACGTCATCATGCAAGGCGGCAAAAAAGCCGTTGCAGAACGCATCATTTACGGTGCGCTTGAATTTATTGAAAAGAAAAACCCGGGCAAAGACCCACTTGAGGCCTTCCACATGGCCATGGGCAACATCAAGCCAATGGTCGAGGTGAAATCCCGCCGCGTTGGCGGTGCTAACTATCAGGTGCCAGTTGAAGTGCGCCCGGTCCGCCGCATGGCATTGGCCATGCGCTGGTTGAAAGAAGCCGCCAAAAAGCGCGGCGAAAAGTCAATGTCATTGCGCTTGGCCAATGAGTTGATGGAAGCCACCGAAGGCCGTGGCGGTGCCATGAAAAGGCGTGATGAAGTTCACCGCATGGCAGAAGCTAACAAAGCGTTCAGCCACTTCCGCTTCTAAGCACCGCTGCTATGCCTGCCAGCCCTGCGCAAAACGCATGGCTGGCAAAACTGTTTCAGGCAAGCCCGATAAGCCCGCCTGGCAGCGTAAAGATTGAGCAACAATTTTTGTTCATTTATGTTCGTAACCCCGGACTGAAAGCAATTTATGCCCCGCGCAACCCCCATTGAAAACTACCGCAATATCGGTATTTCTGCCCACATCGATGCTGGTAAAACCACCACCACCGAA
>JAYWFR010000196.1:0-9000 GCA_043778695.1 Polaromonas sp.
CAGCGCCAAGGCATTGAGGTTGTCGGACTAACCTCTGCCGCCAACGTGGCGTTTTGCGAAAGCCTGGGTTGCTACCACCGGGTATTAACGTATGAGCAAATTGATCAAGTCGCCAGCGATGCAGCGTGTGCCTACATCGACTTTGCCGGGAACGCAAAACTGCGGCGCCACATTCACAGCCAGTTTGTAAACCTAACGTACAGCTGCTCCATTGGTGGCACGCATGTGGACCAACTAGGCGGTGCCAAGGACCTGCCTGGCGTGCGGGCCGTGCTGTTTTTTGCACCTGCGCAAATCAAAAAACGCAGCGTTGACTGGGGGCCAGCAGGACTTAGAGATCGACTGCAGGACGCCTGGCAGGCGTTTACTGCCACGGTAACGCGGCCCGATGCGCCCTGGCTGGTCTCGCAGCAACACAGTGGCGGCGATCGCTTTGAAGCGGTATACCAGCAAGTACTCAACGGCGGTGGCGACCCTAAAGTAGGTCATGTTTTGATGTTTTAAGAGCTTTTTCAGGCATGTTTTAGGCCTTTAGCCCAATAAATACGGCCGCCAGCAGCTCCTAATATAATAGCAATATTGCTTTCCGATCAGACCAAACACGCTGACTTGTGAGGCTTGAGCAATGATGGTGCGCATACGGAAAATGTCGTGGGCTATGCAACCCGCGTCATTGCGTTTACATTACAGCTATATAGCTCTAAGGAGTTACGAATGTTACAGGAGCGGGTGATTCCGTTTCGCTCAGGAGATGGTTTTCAATGCAACCTGATTCATGTGCGGGGATCGAGCACACCCAGCCGTGGGCCGGTTCTTCTGGTGCATGGTGCGGGGGTTCGGGCCAATATTTTTCGTGCCCCTGTAAAAACCACCTTGATCGACTCTCTGGTTGCACAGGGCTACGATGTTTGGCTTGAGAATTGGCGCGCCAGCATAGATTTTGAGCCTAACCGCTGGACGCTAGACCAAGCTGCGCTGCATGACCACCCTGTCGCGGTACGCACCGTGATTGAGCAAACTGGCGTTGCTGAAATCAAAGCGGTTATCCATTGCCAAGGATCGACCAGCTTCATGATGAGCGCAGTGGCCGGGTTGATACCGCAGGTTACAACGATTGTGAGCAACGCTGTTTCTTTACACACCGTGGTACCTTGGCTTTCGAAATTTAAAAGCAATGTGTCAGTTCCTTTGGTGTCCGCACTCACACCGTACCTAAACCCGCAATGGGGAATCGAAGCTAAGGGGCTTGTGCCTAAGCTTATCAAAACGTTGGTCGAACTGACCCACCATGAGTGCGAAAACGCAGTTTGCAAACAAACCAGTTTTACTTACGGTACCGGTTTTCCCACCTTGTGGCGGCATGAAAACCTGAACGCTCAAACCCATGATTGGCTCCGGCATGAATTTGCACATGTACCAATGAGTTTTTTCTCGCAGATGGGGCGTTGCTTGCGGCAGGGACACTTGGTGGCGGTTGAAGGTTACCCAGAGTTGCCTGCCAACTTTGTGTCGCACGCGCCCAAAACAGACGCACGCATTACATTTTTATCGGGCGAACTCAACCGCTGCTTTCTATCTGAAAGTCAGCGCAAAACATTCGCGTATTTTGAAAGCCACCGTCCGGGACTTCAAAGTTTGCACATCGTCCCGGGCTATGGACATCTCGACATATTTTTGGGCCAGTACGCGTGGCGGGATGTTTTTCCAGTCATTTCGGAAGCACTGAATCAGTCATAAAAAGGAACCGAAGCATGGGCATGCCTAAAAGACTCAAAGAACAAACCGGGCGTTTTTCGCTGGTGGATGGCATTGCATTTCAATTGCCGGTCGGCTCACACAAGACTCCGGCGCTGATTGCCGCCTTCAGCATCAACGCAGACAAGGCAAAAGCGCTGATGCCAGGCAACGAATTACATCCCTATCGGCTCTGGAACAAGGGCCTGCTGGTGATCACGGTGGTGAACTACCAGGTGACCAACATTGGCAGTTACATCGAGTACAGCATCGCCATTGCATGCACGCATGGCAGCAGCCCGGCCATGCGCTTGCTACCCGGCTTGTTTACCAAGACGTTTGGTACCGGTCAGTATGTTTTTGATCTGCCCGTCAGCACTGAGATATCTGTCAAAGGTGGCAAGGGGATTTGGGGCATGCCCAAGCATCAGGCGAGTATGGACTTCCTGGTCGGCGATGAATGGGTCAGCAGCCAGTACGACCTGGATGGCGAATTAGCCATGCGTATTGATGTCAAGCGTCGGCACGGCATCAATCTCAACATCGGCATGAGCGGTACTAACTATTGTGCGTTTCGCGGCATGTTGATGGCTTCCTACATTTATTTCAAAGGAAGCGCTGCGTTTTCGTTGTTCAAGGCAGACTCGGCCCGATTGGTGATCGGCAACCACCCGCGCCTGCAACCACTCAAAGAGCTTGAGACAGAGCAGCGCCCCATCTTTGCTGGGTATTTTTCAGAAACACAGGGCGTGTTGGACGATCATTTTGAATGCTGGTTTTTAAGCCAATCCACACCCCCCAGCGTAAAACCAGAGGGCATGGAAAGTGTGGTCGATTTAGGCTTGTCACAAACTTGGCCCAAGCCACCAGCGCGCTGAATGAATCTTTAAGCCTCGTCGTTTTTTAAGGAGCAACCATGAAGTCTGTCTGGATGGTTATTAACAATGCCTACGTGTTTTTCGGTACGACTCTGTACGTTGGCGTGTTGTGGGCGCTGCATTTTTTTTGGTACCCAACCTGGAGCGTGTACAACGCGGCAAATTACTACGATCACTTTATTCCGCCCACCTTAGCGGCCACTAAATTTTTCACCATAGTGGTTCCCATCATGTTTTTAACGCATGTCATCATGGTCTGGAAAGAATGGAGGACCAGCATGCGCTGGGTTGCAATGGTCCCGCTGCTGTGCTTGGCCGCTGCCAGTTACGTAGGGCAAATGCACATCATTCCAATTAACAAAATACTGGGGACACGCGTCACTGACCCGGCACGCGTATCTGAGCTGCTACAACAATGGATGCAGCTTAACGATATACGCTGGGTGCTTATGACCGCGTCGTGGGTGGTGCTGATGTACTACTTTGGCGCCAAGGCCTACAAATGGGACACCCGCGCATGAACCGCGTTGACTGGCTTGGCCGCATCCTGATTTTTATAGCAGTAGCCACAGTAATCAGTGGCGCGGTGCAACTGTTTTTTCCTCGACTGGTGCTGAGCGTGATTGGCGGCCAAAACAGCCCCACGTCTGCACATTTCTTTAGCATCATTGGCATGTTTATGGTGCTGTTTGGTGGATTGGCTTGGCAGGGTGTGCTGTCGAAATCACCGCCCGCTTTGCTCTGGTCTGGCTTGCAAAAACTGGGGGCAGCAGGTGCGGTCGGGCTTGGCGTTTACCACCAGTTGTTTGCACCGTTGGCGTTCGCGGTTGCAGGTTTTGATTTGCTTTCAGGCTTGTTAATTTTGCTCTTCTGGCGAACCGTAGCGCGCGATGGCTAATACCACCCACGCACTGCCGCACACTCCAACGCTTGCCGCTGAGCTAGGCAACACGCAGCCTGCTCGTTCGCTGATTTTGGCGGGTGGCGGCATGCGCGTGGCCTACCAGGCGGGTGTACTCAAAGCGCTGCATGAGGCCGACCTGCGGTTTTTTCACGCTGATGGCACATCAGGCGGCACCATGAACTTAGGCATGCTGCTCTCGGGCCTCACGCCCAATGAGATGTGCCAGCGCTGGCGCACGCTCAAGGTCACCGATTTTTCGTCGCTCATGCCTTTAATCAGTTATTTCAAACCTCTGCGCATGTCGGCCTTGGGAGATGCAGACGGTATTGTGAACAAAGTGTTTCCACATCTGGGCATTGACGCTGCCCGCATTCAGCTGGCAAGGGGCATCACAGGTACCTTTAACGTTTGCAACTATACAAACAAAGTCAACGAATCCATCGCGCACACAGACATCGATTTGGATTTATTGGTGGCGGGTATATCGCTGCCCATATTCATGCCGCCAGTCGCAAAAAACGGTTGCCTGTATCTCGATTCGGTATGGATCAAAGACGCCAACCTGATGGAGGCAGTCAAGCGCGGGGCCGAAGAACTGTGGCTGGTCTGGTGCATTGGCAACACCGCCAGTTACCGCGCTGGCGCCTTCAACCAATACGTGCACATGATTGAGATCAGCGCTGGCGGCGCGCTCAACCTGGAGCTGGAATGGATAGCCGAGGTCAACGCCCGGATTGCACGAGGCGAAACGGCCTACGGCCAGCGCCGTCCCGTTGTCTTGCACATCATCAAGCCTGAATTTCCGCTGCCATTAGACCCAGACTATTATTTTGGTCGTATCAACGCAGCTACCCTGATCAATATGGGTTACCGCGATGCTATGACTTACCTTAAAAATGCAACGGCCTCAGGCGTGGCCATGACCCCCGAGGCTACACAAATGAAAGAGCCCTCCCCCAGCATCAGCTTTCGCGAAACCATGTCGGGCGGGTTCATGCTGGGGCAGGCAGACCCATTGCAAGGTTGCGTTCAAGGCAATGCCAACTTCACCCGTCTTGTCATGCACGCCAGCATAGACATCCGTGACATTGCCAAATTCGTGGTTGACCCGCAGCACTCAGGCAGCATCACTGGGCATATTGACTTTGCGCCGCTGGGCTACCAGTTGCCGGCCAGTCACGGCGTGTTTCGGCTGTTTGCGCCCAGTGGGGACAAGGGCTTGCGCTGGATGGTGTACGAACTTGGCTTTCAAGCGCAGGGTAAGTCGTATTACCTGGCGGGAAAAAAAGAGGTGCGTGTGGGCTCTATTTTCAGCATGTGGCGTGCCACCACCACGCTGTACACCACCTTGTATGAGGGCGACAACACCAGTGGCCCGGTGGTAGGTGCAGGTGTGCTGAGCTTGGGGGTGATCGAGCTACTCAAACTGGCCAGGACGATGCACGCTACCAACACAACATCGTTTTTGCAGAGCATTGGCGCCGTGGCACGCTTTGCAACATTTTTTGCGCTTGCCCTGTGGCAAATCTACGTGCGGAAAAAATGAATGCCAAACCCTAACAATACCAAGCAAGCGGGCTACCGCTTAGCTTCCCGCCCGCAAGCCGAGGTAGTGCATCACGAGCCCATGGTGGGCTGGTTCGACCCCGTACAACTGATTCGCATAGCTGTGCGCTCGCTTTTGGGCACTTTGTTTGGGCAATACCTAGACCGGCGCGAAACACAAGCCGCGCTGCACACCACAGAGCCGCACAGATGCGGCCACGACTACTCCGACAAAAATGAGGTGTGGATTGACTACGTGGCCGACCTAGGCGACGGCTGGGACGCTACCTATACAGTAGCCTGGCTCTTGGCCCAACCCACACTGCAACTAGCAAGCCCCAGCGGCCCGATTGCGACGCAGCGCGGCCATATCTTGGTCATGGGGGGAGACCAGGTCTACCCCACTGCCACGCGCCAGGCCTACCAGTACCGCACACTAGACCCGTACCGCAGTGCCCTGCCGTGGGTAGCAGAGGGGCAACGCCCGCACCTGTATGCCATTCCCGGCAACCACGATTGGTACGACGGGCTCACCAGTTTCTTGCGCCTGTTTTGTCAGCGCCGCTCAATTGGAGGCTGGAAAACATGCCAATCGCGCAGCTACTTTGCCCTGAAGCTGCCGCACCACTGGTGGTTGTTTGCGGTAGATATCCAGCTGGAATCGGACCTGGACTGGCCGCAGATTGAATACTTTCACACCATGCTGGACCAGGTAAGCGTCGGCGACAGAATTATTCTATGCACAGCCGAATCCACCTGGGTAGACCAAGGCGACCCGCGCGCTGCCACCAGCACTGTACACACCACGCCGGGGCTGCAAGCCCACCACAACCTGAGCGTGCTGGAAGACCTGATCCGCCAAAAGCATGGCGACATTGCGATTGCTCTGGCGGGCGACCTGCACCACTACAGCCACTACGCCAACTCGACTGGAGAGCGGCACAAATTTACCGCAGGCGGCGGTGGCGCGTACACACTAGGCACGCATCAGCTCCCCGAAAAAATCGACCTGTTTGAAGGGGCGAACACCAAAGAAAGCTATCAGCGCAGCGACACGGCTTACCCCTCCCCCAAGGACTCACGCAGCATGCGCTGGCGCGCGCTGGGGCTGGCGTACTACAACTGGCAGTTTGCGGTGCTGGTGGGTGGCTACTACCTGTTTTACAGCTGGATATTGCAAAGTGCCAGCAAGGTGCCCAATGCGCACTTGGGTCAAAAAACCTTGTTTGAAGTGTTTGCAGGGCTTGATGTATGGCACAGCACCGTGTGGCGCGAGGTGGCTCACGCCTGGTATTGGGCCCTGGCCCACAGCCCCAGCAGCGCAGTGTTTGCCATGCTGCCCTTGGCCCTGGTCTTGTATGTATTGCGCGCACCCGATGCCCCCAGATGGTGGGAGCGCTTGCTGTGGGGCGGTGGCCATGCGGTAGCCCACATGCTACTGGCCTTGGGCTTGATGGTGGTGTTTGCCAAATTAAACTTAGGCCTGTTGGGCGGCGCACTGGGTTTGAGCCCAGGACAGGCCTGCGACAGCTGGTGGCAGGTGCTGCTGTTTATTGCAGAGATGCTGGTGGCCGGCGGCTTCTTGGGAGGCACATTGGTGGGGATGTACCTCGCGCTTGGCAATGTTTTTGCGCGCCTGAACTGCGACCATGTTTTCTCGGTACAACGCCGCACCGATTACAAAAACTTTTTGCGTATACATATCACGGCAAACAAGCTCACGGTGTATGCCGTGGGTGTGCACCGCGCTGTTTCTCAGTGGGCGTTGAACACCCAAGCCAAGCCGCTGCCCGGCGGCGCGGGGCCCAAGGTGTTCGAATTTGAAATAGGCCGCGAGGCGCAAACACCGTGGTTTGACCCCGCTCATTGCGAGCCCCGCACCACCCTGCTAGACACAGTGGTGCTGCGCAACAAGCAAGAACACCAAGATAAGAACAAGGAGGTAGCCCATGACGCATGAATATGACGTGATCATCGCTGGCAGTGGTTTTGGAGGCGCTGTTGCCGCATGCCGCTTGGCTGAAAGCGGCATGAAGGTACTCATGCTAGAGCGTGGTCGACGCTGGCAAGCAAAAGACTATCCACGCGATTTTGACGACGCTTGGCTCTGGAGCCAAAGCGCTCCCCAGCGCCACAACGGCTGGCTAGATCTGCGCATCATGGACGACATGGCAGTGGCTCAAGGTGCTGCGGTGGGCGGCGGCTCGCTCATCTACGCCAACATATCGGTAGAGGCCAAACCCGATGCGTTTGACAGCGGCTGGCCCAAGCAAATCACCTATGAAGCTCTGCGCCCCTACTACGACAAAGTGGGAAAGATGCTCAATGTTCAGACCCTGCCCGCCAACCAGCTCACCGAACGCTTCCGCCTGATGCAAGAAGCCGCCCAAGCGCTGGGATACGCCGATCGCTTCAGAGCGTTGCCGATGGCTGTGACCTTCAACCCTGATTGGCACTATGGCTTGCCCGACCCCTTTAATAACAAACATTCCAAACCCTGGATCAATGCGCAAGGCCAACAACAAGGCACCTGCGTGCATTGTGGCAACTGCGATATTGGCTGCCAAGTCAAAGCCAAAAACACGTTAGACCTGAACTACATCCCCTGGGCCGAAAAGCATGGGGCCGAGGTGCGGCCCTTGCACATCGTTAACACCATCACGCCCATTAATGGCGGGTACACCGTGAACTTTGACCGCATACATCAAGGGCATCTCGTTTCAGGCCAAGTCAGTGGCGCGCGTGTGATTGTGGCGGCAGGTTCGCTGGGCTCTACGGAGCTTTTACTTCGTTGTCGCGATCAACATCGCACCCTGCCCAAGCTCAGCACCTATTTGGGTAAGCGTTGGAGTTCAAATGGCGATTTTTTAACACCTGCCAGCTATGAGAACCGACGCGTAGCGCCCACTGAGGGGCCCACTATCACATGCGCAGTAGACTTTTTAGATGGGAAAGAGCACGGTAAAAAGTTTTTTGTAGAAGACGGGGGATTCCCCAATCTGCTGCGCAACTTGCTCGAATCACGCGGTGGACGCTGGCGTAAGGCCCGTCCTGTGTTGCAGTGGCTGGCGCACGCAGCGGGCTCAGACGCGCCGCTGAACAACATCATGCCCTGGTTTGGCCAGTCAATGGATGCCGCCAATGGCAAGCTTTATTTGGGCCGTACTTGGTATGCGCCGTGGCGGCGTCAGCTCAAACTCGATTGGGATGTGGCCGAGTCTGAAGGCGTTATTGATGCGATGGTCACGATGCACAAGCAACTGTCTGACGCAACGGGCGGAAAGGCTCATGTGCCTCCCACCTGGTCGGTGCTGAAGAATTTGGTCACGCCTCATCCTTTAGGGGGCTGCAACATGGGCAGCACTGCAGCAGATGGTGTGGTGGACCACTTGGGCCAGGTGTTTGGCTATTCAAATTTATTCGTAGCTGACGGCGCGATTGTGCCGCGCGCTATTGGCTTGAACCCATCGCGCACGATTGCAGCGCTGTCCGAACGTATTGCTGAAAAAATTGCCGCAGACTTCAAACAATCGTCATCTTGAAATTTGCATGGCACTGTCGCGAGATCTTGTGCCGAACGACAGACACCACGCTGTTCGAAAAGACAAATCACACGACGTAGCAGCTAACATGCGAAATTGCGAAAAATTTCACTCTTTAGGAGCTATTTAGCTGAGTTTTAGCCCTTTAGTCCAATAAATACGGGCGCTAAAAGCTCCTAAATAAATAGCGTAATTAGTCACTGACCCGCAACCGCGACAATCGGTGCATGACCACGCCTGAAGCTCCCCATCGGCCCATCCACGCTTTTGAGGCACTGACGCCAGACGTGGTGCTGGACGCGCTGGCCAGCATTGGCCTGATGGGTGACGGCCGTTTGATGGCGCTGTCGAGTTATGAAAACCGGGTGTACCAAATTCACCTTGAAAACAGCGTGGG
>JAYWFR010000197.1:0-8951 GCA_043778695.1 Polaromonas sp.
CCACCACAGCACCGTCGGCGGGCTCCAAAAGCGACACAGACGCAGTCGGCGCTGGTGCGGCGCAAGCTGCGAGCAGGCTAGCAAAGGACGCTGCTGTTAGAAGGCGACGGTAGGATAGAACAGTCATGATTTTGATCTCCAATAGTTGTGGGCTTTGTTAAAGCGGCTTGAAAGGCAAGTGAGATTATGAAGTCCGGTTGCTCTCAGTTCTGACGATTGCTGTAAAAGCCTTGTTTACCGGTTCACAGCGTTCGTGAAAACAGCAGCGACGCATCAATGCCCTGCACGGTGCAGGCGCCGCACAATTGCATGGTACGCACCAGCTCGTCTTTTAATATGGCAATGGCGCGGCTGGCGCCGGGCTCGCCGGCGGCAGACGCACCATACAGCGTGGCGCGGCCCAGCATAACGCCTTGTGCGCCGCAGGCCAGAGCTTTAAAAATGTCAGTGCCGCGCCGAATGCCGCCGTCTAGCAAAACGGGTATGCGGCCATTCACAGCTTGCACCACGGCGGGCAGCGCATCGAAAGTTGCCACGGCGCTGTCCAGTTGGCGACCGCCGTGGTTAGACACCACCAGGGCATCACAGCCCATGTTAGCAACGCGCAGCGCGTCTTGCGGCGACAAAATGCCTTTAACTATCAGCTTGCGTGGCCAATCGTCTCGAATCTTTTGCAGCGCGTCCCAATTAAATGCTGGGTCGTAGTTGCGGCCTACCGATGACGCAATAGCCGTTGGTGAGGTGGCTTGTGCGTCAAGGCCCACCAGGTTTTCCATCACTGGCATCCCGTGCCGGATGATGCTGGTCAGCCAGCGCGGGTGCTGCACGAAGTCGAAGACGTTTTTCGGCGTGAAGCGAAACGGCACTGAAAAATGATTGCGAAAGTCGCGTTCGCGCTTGCCGCCAACCGGCAAGTCCACCGTGATGACCAGCGCTTCATAGTCAGCGGCCAGGGCGCGTTGAATCAATGCTTCAAGAAACGGCTTGTTGCGCAGTATGTAAGCCTGAAACCACAGCCTGCCGGGTGCAGCTTTGGCAATCTGCTCAATGGATGCGGTGGCGGTGCTTGACAAGGTGTAGGGTATGCCGGCAGCGACAGCAGCGCGCGCAATGGCGATGTCGCCGCCGCGCCAGCCAAAGCCGACCGCGCCGGTGGGCGCAATCGCCATAGGTAGTGCGGCGCGCTGGCCCAAAATCACTGTGCTGGTGTCAATGGTGGAGACGTCTGTAAGCGCCCTGGGCATCAAGCGTTGGCGTTGGTAGGCCGCCATGTTGTCTTGTAGCGTGACCTCGTCTTCAGCACCGCCGTCAAAAAAGTCAAACACCGCTCTGGGCAGGCGGCGTTTGGCTGACTGACGCAGATCCTCAATCGAATAGGCTTTAGAAATGCTGCGTGTCAATTCAGATCCGCTTTGATAGCTGCCGATTTGACGACATTCTCCCAGCGGTCATAGTCGCGCTTGAGGTAAGCAGTAAACGCCGCGGGTGAGTCGCCGACGATGACTGCTCCCAGCTTTTCCAGCTGCGCCTTGACGTCTGGTTTGGCCAGTGCTTTGACCATGGCGTCGTTTAACGAGGCGACCATGCTGGCAGGCATTTTGGCGGGCCCAAGCAAGCCTACCCAGGGCGCGGTTTCTTCAAAGCCGGGAAAGCCAACCTCGGCCATCGTCGGCGCGTCGGGGAATTGCGGCAGGCGTTTGCTGGTGCCTACCGCCAAAATCGTTACCCGCTTGGCCGCTACGTTGTCTGCAATACCAATGACCGGATAAAACATATAGTCGACCCGCCCGGCCATCACCTCCAGCAGGGCCGGGCCGTTGCCTTTGTAGGGCACATGAAGCATTTTGGCTTTTGCCTGAGTGGCCAGCAGTTCACCAGCCAAACGGCCAGAGCCACCGTTGCCTGACGACGCAAAGCTCACTGCCTCTGGCTTGGTGCGTGCTTTTTTGAGCAATTCGGGCATGGTTTTTATCGGTGCGTCAAATGCCGTGACAGCCACCAGCGGCAGCGTTGCAGCGTTGGAGATGGGCGTGAAGTCAGTCTTTGGGTTGTAGCCTGCTTGGTCGCCAATCAAAATAGGGTTGACATTCAAACCCAGCGATGAAAACAGCAGCGTGTAGCCATCAGGCGCAGCATTTTTAACTTCGCGCGTTGCAATCATCGAGCTGGCCCCGGCCTTGTTGTCAACAATGATGTTTTGCCCCAGCGTCACCGACATGTCCCGGGCCAGCACCCGCGCAATCACGTCAGTGGGCCCGCCCGCGGCAAAGCCCACTAGCAAGCGGATTGGCTTGTTGGGGTAGGCGTCAGCGGCTATCGCTGGTGGGTTGCCAATCGTTGCCAATGTGGTCAGTGTGACAAGGAAAATTATTAGTTTTTTCATGGGTGACTCTTGGTTTGAATGTTATGGATGTTTTGCTTGAACAAATCACGCGATCAAGTGTTCCATGCTGCCAATGCGTGAGACCTCAAACCGCAATCGGTCCCCTGGTTGCAGGTAGACCGGCGGTGTTCTGAAAGCGCCTATACCCGCCGGTGTTCCGGTGGTGATGACATCGCCAGGCTCTAGTGTCATAAAACGTGAGAGGTAGGCAATCAGCGTGGCGACCGGAAACAGCATGTCTGACGTGTGGCCGTGCTGCATTTGCGTGCCATTTAACCAGCAGGATATATCGAGTGTTTGCGGGTCGCCAATCTCATCAGGCGTGACCAGCCATGGCCCCATGGGCGCAAAGCCGTCCATGCTTTTGGCGAAGGTGGTTTGTGCGGGTGACACATCAAATTGAAATTCTCGTGCGCTCAGGTCATTCAAAATGGTGTAGCCCGCCACCAGCGACAGCGCTTCAGACTCGCCAACGTCTTTGCCGTAACCGCCAATAACAACTGCCAGCTCGGCCTCAAAATCCATTTTGGCCACGCTTGCGGGGCGTGTAACAGCCGCGCCCGGCGCTGCCACAGAAGATGGCATTTTGAAAATAATTCGCGGCGACTCAAACGGCTTGACGCCAGTTTCTTTGGCATGGTCTGCATAGTTGCGGCCCACGCCAATGATTTTGCCGGGCCGGGGTACAGGCGCATATAGCGTGATGTTCTCTTGCAAATCAAGGCGGGTTTGGGGCTTGCTCATTTCGGCAAAAACGTAGGGGACCAGTGCGTGGGCTGCCTCACTACCTGCCTGCAACCAGCGCATGATGCCGCCTTGCGGCGCGCTGATACCTGCCTGTGTGTTGTGTTGCTGGGCTAGGCTTGAGACCGGCAGGCTGGCAATCCAGGCGCTGATGTTAAGTACACCTTCGTCCAACACCACTCCGGTCAGGACCGCGCTGTTATCTTTGCGATAGCTGACGATTTTCACGCCACGGCCTCTTCAAAATAGCGGTTCGCCATGACCTGGCAACGCTTGATATAACGGTGCTCATCGGCTCGGTAGTCGGCCACCGCGTTGTGCAGCGTGCCCATGTTGTCCCACATCAGCACATCACCCACTGCCCAGCGATGGCGGTATTGGTACTTGGCTTGCAATTGGTGTTCAGCCAAAAAAGCCAGGATGCGGTCGCTCTCGTCCTCAGGCAGCTCGTTGATGCGCATTGAGTACCCTGGGTTGGCATACAACACCTTTTTGCCAGTGATGGGATGCAATAAAAAAATCGGATGCGACACTGGCGGCTTGGCCTGGCGTTGTGCAGCCGTCAGCGGCTGGCGGTTGCTGCCTTTTTGCAGCCGCATCTTGTCCCAAAACTTGGCGAAATCATGCAGTACCGTCATGCCATCCAGCCGGGTTTTCAAGTCACCAGGCAAGTCCGCATAGGCGGCGTGCATGTTGCAAAACTCGGTATTGCCCAGCGGCTCGCCGTCGCGATGCGGAATTTCAATGCCGTACAGGACGTTGGTAAACGCAATCATCTTGCTGTACGACATATCAGTGTGCCAGTCTTGGCCTGCATCGCTCAAACCCAGCGGCTTGCCGTTTTCAAGCTTGTTTGACAAGATCATCACCTCTGGCAGCCCCACGTCCTGGTATGCATTGGCGACATTGATCTCTAACCTGCCAAAGCGCGCCGCAAAGTCTTTGAGTTGCAATGAGGTCAACGTCTGCTTGGGGTAGCTCAACACACCGTATTGGCCCAAGGCTTGTTCGAGTTGCTTGAACTGGCTGTCGCTCAAGGGCTGGGCCAGGTCCAGATCTTCAACGCGAGCCCCGAGGGATTGTTCACTTTTAATGAATTGCACGACGTTTTCCTTACGTTACTAGCTTGTGTATCGGCTTGTGTTTTGGATTCTAGGCAAGCGGCACGATTCGACATAGACGCGAAAGCAGAATATATTGTTCTCATTTTGGAAACAAACAAAATAAAATGAGTACAGCATGGACAGACTTAAAGCCATAGAAATATTTACCGAAGTCGCCCGTGGGCGCAGCTTCACATCGGCTGCCTCGCGCCTGGGCATGGCCAAAGGCACTGTCACCAAACACGTCAAGTGGCTTGAAGAGCTGCTGGGCGCGCAACTGCTCACCCGCACCACTAAAAGCGTTAGCCTGACGGAGGCGGGCCTGTCATTGCTTGAAGGTGGTCAGGCGCTGCTCAGCAGTTTTGAAGACATTCAAACTGCTGTGCGCGGCGCGGTCACCGATTCCAAAGGCTTGATTCGTATCGGCACGCCGCCGTCGTTTGGGGCAACCCATTTGGTGCCGTTGCTCACTGCGTTTGCAAACGCGCATCCTGACATTAAATTTGCCGTTCACTTGGACGATGGGCGTGCGGACATTGCAGGCGAAGGGCTTGACGTGACTCTTCGCATCGCCCCGTCGCTCAAAGACACCAGCCTGGTGGCCTTGAAGCTGGGCAGCGTGCCGCAATTGCTGGTGGCAGCGCCGTCTTATTTAAGCAATCGTGGCAAGCCGCAAGACCCGAGCGATTTGGCGCACCACGATTGCCTGGTGCATGCGCTGAAGTCGCCGACTAATTTTTGGACCTTTACTGATGCGGGGTCGCCAACAAAAAGCAAAAAGTCAGTGCGGGTTTCTGGCTCGATGCGGGCCAATTTTGGTGAGCCGCTGCGGCACGCCGCCATTTTGGGGCAAGGCATTTCTATGCACCCCAATTACATGGTGGCGCAAGACATCAAGGACAACCGGCTCAAAGTCGTGCTGCCCGCCTTCAAGCCGATGGGGCTGGAGATTTATGCGATGTACCCAAGCCGCCGCAACATGCCCGGGCGCGTTAGGTTGTTTTTAGAGTTTCTCAAAGAGCGGTTTGCCAGTTCGGCGCACTGGCAAGGTTGATTTTGCCGAGCGTGACGAATTCGTGTCAAACCATCGTGTGTAAGGGTATGTCTTTGTCATGCGCCAGCTTGTCCAACTGGGCACGCGTTTTACCCAGCAACCAAGCGGCAATGGCGTGCTGGGTGTTGGCTTCGAACATGGCTTGCGAAGCGGCAACCGTCAGGCCAGCTGCGGCGCACAGGCGGGCGGCAAAGTGCGGCTCTAATGCCGCGACTGCAACCCGGCCGTTTTTGCAGGGGTAGATGCGGTAACCCGCATGCCCGCCGCCGATGGCAGCGCCTGGTGTTGTCAAGCCCCAGGCTCGGGGCAGGGCCAAGTAGGCGGCAGCGCTGGCCAATGCCACTTCAAGGTGCGCGCCCTTGCCGGTGCGTTGGGCGTGCATCACAACCTGCAACACCGCTTCGCTGGCCATCAACGAGCCGCCCATATCGGCATACAGAGTTGCTGGCAGGTCAAGCCCAGTGACCAAGCCAATTTCAGCCAGATAAGTCAGGTCATGGCCAGGCTCTTCAGCCCGCTCGCCGGAGCTGCCGACGATGGCGACCTGGCTGAGCTGTGGGTACTGCTTGTGCAGCGCCGTCCAGCTCAGCCCCAGCTTGGTCAGAGCAGTAGGGCGAAAGGAGGTTAGCAACACATCTGCTTTTGCAAGTTCTTGGTGCAACACTTTTTGGCCCACGTCGGTTTTAAGGTCAGCTGCCATGACGCGAACACCTTGGTGCAACACCTCATACGCCGCGGGCTCGTAGTGGCGCATCGGGTCGCCGCTGGGCGGCTCGAGCTTGATGCAGCGCGCGCCCATTTGCTGGCAACGCATCAGCGCGGCCGGGCCGGGCAGGTTGAGGGCCAGGCTGACAATACGCGTGCCAGTCAACGCTCGCAATTTGTGTATCTTTGAAGTTGTCATTTGCTATGTATTTAAGAGCTGCAAGCGCAGGTAGCTATTGCGCTGTAGGCCTAATCTATACTAATCTGCACTAATCTGCACTAATCTGCACTAATCCACTCTGACCCACACTGACCTGTCCCAATTTAAACGCATATTCAACTGCCTTCAGCAGCTAAAGCGGCAAACCTACATAATTTTCGGCCAGTGCAGTAGATGCGGCTTGTGAATGCACCAGGTAGTCCAGCTCGGCTTCCTGCATTTTTTGGCCAAACGCATCGGTGTCAGGAAAGCGGTGCATCAGCGTTGTAAGTGACCATGAAAAGCGCTCGGCCTTCCAGATGCGTGACAGCGCGCGCTGCGAATACCCGTCAATGCCTCCGGTGGTTTTTTCAATGTAAAAGTCAATGAACGCATCTGACAAATACTTCACGTCAGACGCCGCCAGGTTCAGCCCCTTGGCCCCTGTTGGCGGCACGATGTGCGCCGCATCCCCGGCTAAAAACAGTCGCCCAAAGCGCATCGGTTCGGCCACAAAGCTGCGCAGCGGAGCAATGCTTTTTTCAATCGATGGGCCAGTAACAATGCGCTCGGCCAGCTCGGGGTCAAGCCGGGCGCGCAGCTCGTCCCAAAAGACGTCGTCGCTCCATTGTTCAACCTTGTCCGTCATCGGGCACTGCACGTAGTAGCGGCTGCGCGTCAAGCTGCGCATCGAGCATAGCGAAAAGCCGCGCGCGTGGTTGCCATAGACAATGGCGTGCGGTGACACAGGCGGCACATTGGCCAGTACGCCCAGCCAGCCAAACGGGTAGACGCGCTCAAACGTTTTGATGGCGGTTTTGGGCGCACTGGCCCGGCTCACGCCATGAAAGCCGTCGCACCCGGCGATGAAGTCGCAGGCCAGCTCGACGTTCTTGCCGGCCTTCACGTAGCGTACTTTTGGCTGGGCGCCGTCAAAGCCAACAAGGCTGACGTCGCCTGCCTCGTACACCGTCATCAGCCCGGCAGCTCTGCGCGCATCCATCAGGTCGTGCGTCACTTCGGTCTGGCCGTAAGCCGTCACGACTTTGCCGCCCGTCAGCCCCGTCACATCGACTGCATGGCGCTGGTTTTTAAAAACCAGCTCAATCGCGTGGTGTACTGCGCCCTCAGTAGCCAGGCGCTGGCCAGCGCCCACGCTGTGCAGCATGTCGACCGTGCCTTGTTCAAGAATGCCAGCACGAATGCGGCCTAAAACGTAATCGCCGCTTTGGCGCTCAATGATGATGTTGGCAATGCCCGCCTTGTGCAGCAGTGCGCCGAGCAACAAGCCAGCCGGGCCGGCACCAATAATGGCAACTTGGGTGCGCATATTCTTATTCTTCAAGAAAGTTGACTAAGACAATACCAATCGGTAATAATCCATACTCAGTAGTAATATTTTTGGAGATTGTCGTGCCCCAACAAGAAATCACTCGCCGCCATATCGGACCTATGTTGGTCGGCACGCTTATGTTAATGCCTGCGCTGCAAGCCATCGCGCAAGTCCCTGCCAAGGCCCCTATAGCGCTCAAGCTACCAAGCGAATTAAGTGCTTTTGGTCAAAGCTCAGCCTGGCAAATGCTGGGCACGGGCGCACTGCGGTTTTTTGGCTTCAAGGCTTATGACGCAAGCCTGTGGGCTGCGGGTTCAGCCAAATCCAATCCACTACAGGACAAAAGCCTGTTTGCGCTGGAGATTGTCTACAACACCGGCATCAAAGGCGACGAAATCGTGAATGTGTCATTGATTGAAATGGCACGTTTAAAGAAACTGACCGACGCGCAAATCAAAACCTGGACGGCAGACATGCAAAGGACTTTCCCAAACGTTGTGCAGGGTGACCGTTTGACAGGGGTGTACGTGCCCAAAGTCGGGACTCGATTCTTTTTTAATTCACGCTTGATTGCCGAGATCAATGACCCGGCTTTCGGTGACGCGTTTTTTGCAATCTGGTTGGACGAAGGCACCAAGCGCTCTGAGCTGCGTAGATCTCTCTTGGGTTTGCCGCCCGCCAGTACCGCAACCAGCAATTGATCAAACGCCCAAATACTGCTGCAGCAACTCAGGCTTGCCGTTCAGCTCTTTTGACGTACCAACAAACACCACTTCACCCTTAAGCAGAATCACATTTTGATCGGTGATTTGGGTCACGTGTTTGTGATTTTTATCGACGATGACGCTGCTGATGCCGGTCTCGCGTATCAGCTCGCAAATCCGCCAGATGTCGCGGGCAATCAGCGGCGCTAGGCCTTCGGTGGCTTCGTCTAGGATCAGCACATCGGGGTTGGTCATCAGAGCGCGGCCAATGGTCAGCATTTGTTGTTCGCCGCCGCTGAGTTGTTGGCCACCGTGGTTCAAGCGCTCTTTTAATCTGGGGAAGGTGTCGAGTACGCGGTCGTAAGTCCAGTCGTTCCTTCGGCCCGTGCCGCCTGCGGCACTTCCTTTTCTGCCCGGTCTGGCCGCCATCTTCAGGTTTTCAGTCACGCTCAGGTTGCCGAAGATGCCGCGCCCTTCCGGCACATAGGCAATGCCCATTTGCGCAATTTCATAAGGAGCGCGACCCGTCATGTCCTTGCCCGCAATTTCAACCGAACCGCCGCGCGGCTTGACCAAGCCCATGATGCTTTTGAGCAGGGTGGTTTTACCCATGCCGTTGCGGCCCATCAGGCCAATGGTTTCGCCACGTGCAACGGTAAAGTTAACGCCGCGCAGGATGTGGCTGGCACCGTAGTAGGTTTGCAGGTTTTGAGCGTTGATGAGGAG
>JAYWFR010000198.1:0-21917 GCA_043778695.1 Polaromonas sp.
GCCAATTTCTGGCGTGACATTCACACCCGTGGCACGGCCCACGTACGCAGCCGTTTCCCAGGCGCGGGTCAGGTCGCTGGCGTAAATCGCGGTGAGCGGCTCGTCACGCAAGGCTTCGGCCAAGCGCTCAGCCTGCCAGCGGCCGTTGGCGCTCAGGGGAATGTCAAGGTGACCCTGAATGCGGGTGTCAACGTTCCAGGCGGTTTCGCCGTGGCGAATGGCAATGATGCGGGTGGGTTCTTGCATTTGGCACTTTTATAAATTCATTTTTCGGGCGAATCGCGGCAGTAGCGTTTGCGAACACGTGGCATTCAGCGGTGGCCACAAGCCTCATGCACACAAGTGCATTGCGGTGTCCTGCTCTCCGGGCGCCTTGCACTTCATCACGAAAATCGTCATGTCTAGAAGTGCCAACTCGTTAATTATCTGGGGATTTCTACGTTGATTCTTCTCGTTCCTGCTGGCGGCTGCGGAAAGCCCAGCAGCGCTGAATCGAGCATGGCGGGCAGCACGGCCAAGCCGTCGCTCCACACACCGTTGTGCACAGCGCGGGTTTCAAACACGACTTTTTGCGTTGTCAGGTCCCGCACAAAAAGGCCCACCGAACGCTTGTAAAACGGCTCGCCTAAATTCAGCGGAAACGACACGCCTATCCCGCCGCCCCTGCCGCCCCCAAAACCCCCGAATCCCCCGTACCCGCCCGACGAGTAGCGCCACACCTGCTCAGCAGACAGCAACACCTGCACGCTGTAGCGCGCGTCCACCGGGCTTAGCGCCATGCCAACTTTAGACAAGCTGGTGGTGGCCAGCGCTTCAATCTGGTCTTGCTGCGGGGCCGCGGTTTGTGACGGCAAGCGCTCAAACTTGTAGCGTGTGCCCGGCGCCGGCGGCGCGGCAGTCCAGGCGGAAAAAGCAGTCACGTCACTGTCGACAATGCGCATACCAGCGCAGCCCGTCAGCAACACAGATGCTATTAATAAAATAGCTGCTCGCCCACGTAATATATGTTTTAACACAGTTTTTACCTCCTAAGCAGACTGCAATTGAATGACTGACATGCCAGGCATTGCAGTTTGTGACGCCTGCAAAAACTCATCGGCATCAAACGCCTTGTCACCGTCGCTACTGGCCACGCCAGTCGCCTTGATGCCTTTGAAGTCATGGCGCTTGCCGTCCATCAAATGCGAGGGCACGATGTTTTGCAGGGCTGAAAACATGTTTTCAATGCGGCCCGGGAATTTTTTGTCCCAATCACGCAGCATGTTGCCGACCTGCTTGCGCTGCAAGTTTTCCTGGCTGCCGCACAACGTGCACGGGATGATCGGAAAGTTTTGCACATCCGCCCAGCGGCTCAGGTCTTTTTCAGGCACGTAGGCCATAGGACGGATGACGATGTTTTTGCCGTCGTCACTGACCAGCTTGGGCGGCATGCCCTTGAGTTTGGCGGCAAAAAACATGTTGAGGAAAAACGTTTGCAGCATGTCGTCACGGTGGTGGCCCAGCGCAATTTTGGTCGCGCCCAGCTCACCGGCCACCCGGTACAAAATACCGCGCCGCAGGCGGGAACACAGCGAGCACAGGGTTTTACCATCAGGAATGACGCGCTTGACAATGCTGTAGGTGTCCTGGTTTTCAATATGAAATGGCACACCCAATTTGCTCAGATACTCGGGCAATATGTGCTCAGGAAAGCCGGGCTGCTTTTGATCCAGGTTGACGGCAATCAAACTGAAGTTGATGGGCGCACGCTTTTGTAATTTAAGCAATATGTCCAGCATGGCGTAGCTGTCTTTGCCGCCCGACACGCAGACCATCACTTTGTCGCCCTCTTCAATCATGTTGAAGTCAACAATCGCGCGGCCTACCTCGCGGCATAGGCGTTTTTCTAACTTGTGATCCTCTCGCTCGATCTTCAGCGTGTTTTGCACACGAGCTGAACTGCGCTGCTGCGCTTGCTCAAGCTGGGAGTATTCCCGCAATGCGTTCATATCGTTCGCGCCCACGTCGTTCACCACTGCCCCGTTTCAACCCGAATCGCCACCTCGCAATCGTCAAAAATCTTGAGCTTGGCGATCTTGACGCGCACGCCCACCACGCCCGGCAACTGCATCAGGCGGTGCGCTACCTTGCCAATCAATGACTCCAGCAGATTAACGTGAGCAGCCGTGCATTCATTGATGATGATCTGCCGCACCTTGCGGTAGTCCAGCACGTGGTTGATCTCGTCGTCACTGGGCGTTAAGGGTTGCGTGCCCAGGTTCAATTCAGCGTCAACCTGAATCGGTTGTGGCTCGATTTTTTCTTGTTCCAAAATACCCAGGCTGGCGTTAAAGCGCAAACCAGTGAGCGTCAAAATTTGAGTGCCGCGTGTGTTAAACATTATTTTGAATCTTGTGGTGGGAGGCTCATGAGCGAGAAGTCCCGCTCAAATTTCATCAGGTGCTGACCCCCATCAACCAACAACGTGGTGCCAGTAATCGACGAGTTGTCGAGCGCAAACTTCACAGTTGCCGCCACATCAGCCGGGGTGGATGAACGGCCGAGGGGCGACAGTTTGTGCAGCGCTTCAAACTGTTCATCGCTTAGCATATGGCTGGTCAATGTCAGGCCGGGTGCTACGCCCACCACCCGCACCAGCGGCGCAAGCGCCATGGCCAGCATGGTGTTGGCGGCTTCCAGCGCGGCTTTTGACAGCGTGTAGCTTAAAAAGTCTGGGTTTTGGTTCCAGAGCTTTTGATCAAGCAGGTTGACCACCGCACCGCGAACCTTGTTGTCGCCTGTGGCGTTGCGGCCGGCCAGATGCGTGTGCAACGCTTGCGCCAGCAAAATCGGCGCGCCCGTGTTGCTGCGCATGTGCTTTTCAAGCGACGCAAATCCAAAACTGGCGGCATCATCTTGTTCAAAGGAAGACGCGCTGTTAACGACTGCGTCAACTTGGCCAAAATGGGCAATGACACGCGGCAACAGCGCTTTTACTGCGTCTTCATCATCCAAATCAGCATCAAATAAGGCTGCAGCCCCAGTTTTAAGTGCGCAGGCAGCTACGGTTTCAATAGCATCTTGCTTAGAGCTGCGGTAATGCACGGCCACACGCCAGCCGCCTGTGGCCAGCGCCAGCGCAATCTCGCGGCCCAGCCGCTTGGCAGCGCCGGTAACAAGAACAACGGGGGGATTCGGGTTTTGCGGCATAAGGTGGTGGGTGGAATCGTCGACAATCTGATTGGAAGCGATTGCCATGACTGCCCCCATTTTAACGACCCCCCTGCAAACCCAAATCCATGAGGCTATCAACCAAGCGGCTGGCTGGCTGGGTTTTGACCGATTTATGGAACTGGCGCTGTACGTGCCGGGCCTGGGCTACTACGCCAACGACTTGCGCAAGTTTGGTTTGATGCCGCGCGCGGCGGCGGGCGTAGGCAGTGATTTTGTTACCGCACCTGAAATGTCGCCGCGCTTTGGCCAGGCGCTGGCGCGGCAGATTGACCAGGCGTTTGAAGCCACCGGCGTCACTGAAGTGTGGGAGTTTGGCGCTGGCTCTGGCGCGTTGGCTGAGCAAATCTTGCAGGCGCTGCCGCGCATCAAGCGTTACACCATCGTTGACTTGTCGGGCAGTTTACGGCAGCGTCAGCAGCAAAGGCTTTCAGGCTTTGCAGGCAAAGTGAGCTGGGCGAATGCGCTGCCGGAAAAGATCAGCGGCGTGGTGATTGGCAACGAAGTGCTGGACGCCATGCCGGTGAAATTATTGGCACGCACCAACAGCGTTTGGCACGAGCGAGGTGTTGTTTTGCATCATGGCGCTTTGACTTATGCAGACCAGCCAACCGGTTTGCGGCCACCGTTTGTTGTAGTGGGCACCCACGACTACCTGACTGAAATCCACAGCCAGGCCGAAGGCTTTGTTCGCACCCTGGCTGACAAGCTAGCGCGTGGCGCGATGTTTCTGATCGACTACGGCTTTCCCGAGCACGAGTATTACCACCCACAGCGCAGCATGGGCACGGTGCTGTGCCACCGGGCGCATCAAGTTGACGCTGATGCACTGGCGGACGTTGGCAGCAAGGACATCACCGCACATGTCAACTTCACGGGCATTGCCATGGCTGGGCAAGAGGCGGGCTTGCAAGTGCTGGGTTACACCGGTCAGGGTCGGTTTTTACTCAACTGCGGTGTGCTGGATGGCATGGAGGACGCGTCAATTGCTGACCGCGCGATGGTGCAAAAACTCATCAACGAGCATGAGATGGGTGAGCTGTTCAAGGTGATTGCCTTTGGGGCGAAAAACACGAAGGATTGGCAGCCGATGGGGTTTGGTTCTGGTGATAGAACTCATACGCTGTAGCTCATGATTTATAACTGCCTGGCGAATACCGGTTTTACTCCCTGCCCTTGCAGGGGAGGGCAGGGGTGGGGGCTAGTGCAGAAACGCTGCTGTCATCGCGCATGCCCCCATCCCAACCTCACGTGCAATCGCCGGAGGCGAAAGCTCTTTGGCCTGTCCAAGTCCGCATTGGCAGGCTTGGAGCCGCAGGCCGCAGCCCCGGTAGGGGAAGGAGCAAGACGGGCGAATAACTTCTAATGATTCGCTACATGATCGTCATCTTCCTGGCGCTGGTGTTCATCAGCGCCCTCACGCCGTGGCTAAACAAGCTGGGCTTTGGCAAATTGCCAGGTGACTTGCGCTTCAAACTGTTTGGCAAGGAGCGCTACCTTCCGCTGACCACGACGATTGTGCTGAGCTTGATTGCGAGTGTTATTTCGCAAATTATTTGACTCACAAACTCCGCTCAGCCGAGGTTGCCAGATTCTCTCCCCTCCCGGGGGAAGGTGGGGGCAAGTGCAGAAATACTGCCAGCGTCGCGCGTGCCCTCATCCCCACCTTCCCCCGGGAGGGGAAGGAGCAAGAGGGAGACGGCATACCTGGCCACCGCAGCCACCCGCGCAGCGTGCACCAGCTCACCAATCTTTTTACCGTCCAGTCCTTCAGCCATCGCAGCTTCAGCAATCACACTGGTCACCACTGACTGCGCGGCTTTCAGCACATCTAACAGCCGCTGACGCTGCGGGTAGGCTGACTCCTCAAGCCCCAGCCGCCCACGTGCATCACACTCACAAGCCAGCAGCGCGTCGGCAAAACGCAGCGGCTTGCGAAACGCGTCGCACCGCTCCAGCAACCGCACCAACGCCGCCGCGCCAAACTCGCTGCTCCTGTGAATGTTGCCGTGCTCCATCGCCACCACGTCTGCCAGCTCCCGGCATTCAACGGGGACGCGCAGCCTTTCACACACTGCTTTTGATAATTTCGCGCTGCGCAGTTCATGGCCAACATGGCGCGGTAAAACGTCCGCAGGCGTTGTGCCTTTGCCCAGATCGTGCATCAGGCAGGCAAAGCGTACGGGCAAAGACGCATCAAGCCTGGCCGCCATGTCCAGCACCATCATCAGGTGCACACCGGTATCAACCTCAGGGTGGTAGTCCGCACGCTGTGGCACGCCCCAGAGCCGGTCAACCTCGGGCAGCAAACGCTCAAGCGCGCCGCTTTCACGCAGCACAGCAAACATGCGCGACGGCCTGGCCTGCATGAGCCCCCGCGACAACTCTTGCCACACGCGTTCGGCTACCAATGCATCGACTTCACCATCAGTCACCATGCGTTGCATCAGCCGCATCGTCTCCGGTGCCACGCTGAAGTCAGCAAAGCGCGCAGCAAAACGCGCCACCCGCAAAATGCGCACCGGGTCTTCACGAAAGGCATCCGTCACATGGCGCAGCACCTTGGCCGCAATGTCACGCTGGCCGCCGTAGGGGTCGATCAAATTTTCAGGATTCAGGTCAACATCAGTACCAAATCGACCTGTAGCCCAATCAATCAACGAGCAAGCAGCTATTGAATTAATAGTAAGGTCACGCCGCGCGAGGTCTTGCTCGAGCGTCACGCTTGGGTCTGCATGCACTTCAAAACCGTGGTAGCCGCGTGCGGTTTTACGCTCAGTTCGGGCCAGCGCGTATTCTTCTTTGCTGGTCGGGTGCAAAAAAACCGGAAAGTCTTTGCCGACAGGTAAAAACCCGCGTTGCACCAACTCTTCAGGCGTGCTGCCCACCACCACCCAGTCGCGGTCAACCACTGGCAAGCCCAGCAAGGCATCGCGAACCGCACCACCGACCATGAAAATTTCCATGGTTTCAGTTTAACGGTCGGCCGACGCTGTTTTATTTTCACATCATTCGTGGACGCGAAGGCAAGGCAAAGCAAAGCGAAGACAGTACAAACGTACGGCTGGCGAAGCCAACAAAGTGAACGAATGATCTGGAAATGGAATCAGGCCACGCCCAGCTTGAGCAGCAGCACCGCCGCCACAATAAAAACCACGATAAAAACCGTTTCTCCCACTAGCATTGCCACCGGCTGCCAGCCCAGCTTGAGCAGGTCCTCAAAACTGGTTTTGACACCGGCAGCCGCCAGGGCAATCACCAGCATCCAGCGTGATGCGTCGCTGGATGCTTGCACCATAGCAGGGGTGATGGTGCCGACGCTGGACAGCATGACCAGCACGATGAACGCGATCAAAAAACCCGGCACCAACGGCACATCATTTTCAGGGGCATTGACGTTTGCATGTTGGCGATACATGACGGCAATGATCAGCACTACCGGCATGAGCAACATGACGCGAAACAGTTTGACCACGGTGGCGGTGTCGCCCGCTTCAGGGCCCAGCATCATGCCCGCCGCCACCACTTGCGCCACGTCATGAATCGAGCCGCCCAGCACAATGCCTGATTGCCCCGGGGTCATGCTAAGTAGCTGCAAGCCCAGCGGGTACAGCACCATGGCCACGGTGGACATCACCGTCACGCCCATGACAGCCAGCAACGTGAAGCGTTCGTTTTCTTTGGTTTGCGGCAACACTGACGACACCGCCAGCGCGGCTGAAGCGCCGCAAATAGCGACCGCGCCGCCTGTCAGCAGGCCTTGTTCTCGAGTGGCACCCAGCCAGCGCGCCAGCAACATGCCGACCAAAATCGTCAGCGCCACAGCGGCCACCACGGTCAAAGCGGTTTCTACCCCCAGCTTTGACACCTGTGAAAACGTGATGCGTGCGCCCAGCAGCGCCACGCCGCAGCGCAGCACGGTGCGGCCACAAAAGTTAATGCCTATAGCCGCCTTCGGATTGCCATTTAAAAAATGAAATGCCAGGCCCATGAGCAAGGCATAGAGCAGCTGCGGGCCGCCGTAATGCTCAGACACAAAGGTGGCCGCCAATGCAATGACGCCGCACACCACAATTCCGGGAAAGTAGGCGACGGCGTTGCTGAGAAATTTAGGGTTCATGAGGCGGATTTATAGTGCCGGGTTATTGGGTCGAGTTATTGGGTCGAGTTATTGGGTCGAGTTATTGGGTCGGGTTATGACGTAGGTTCATCAGGCCGATTTATAAGGCCGGTTTATAAAGCCGGTTTATAAAGCCGGTTTATCAGGCCAGTTTATGAGGCGGGTATGTGCGACGCGCTGACATAGTCGTGCGCTTGGGTGTTGAGCGTTGAGATGCGGTATTCCACCGGTCGATCGCCAAAGCTCAACGCCAAGCGATGGATTTCCATGACCGGTAAGGCTACCTTGAGCCCCAAGATTTTTGCGCTGGCTGAATCGGCAGCAACCGCTCTGGCACGCTCGAGTGTGCGCAACACAGTGATGCCAAAGTCAGTTTGATACAGGCTGTAAATCGTGCTGGGTCGTTGGCTAAAACTTTTTTCAGTCAAGTTTTTAAACACGGCGGACGACAAGCAAATCTGATCGCGCATGACGGCGCGCGCGCCCAAAAGCAGGCGGTTTTCAATCTTGATCACGCTCTCGCCGGGTTTGAGCCGCAGGGCGCTGGCTTGGGTGCTGTTGGCACGTCCAATGCCAAACGACAGGCATTCAATGGCCGGGTACTCGGCTGGCGCTTGCAGATGCATCGCATCAACGTCGCCAAAATCCCAATGCGGCTCGACGTGGAAAAATTGAAACATAAATCGCGCTGGGCTGTGCAGCGCGACATACGTGCCTTTGCCTTGGCGCCGCACCAACATGTGTTCGTGCACCAGTTCATCAACGGCGTGGCGCAGCGTGCCGATACTCACCTTCAAGCTGGTGGCAAGGGCGGTCTCATTTGGCAGCACACTGCCCGGGGCATATTGCCTAGATTCCAGCATTTTTTGAAGCGCCTGCTTGACGGCCCGATAGCGCGGCACCGCGTTGGTGGCAAGCGTTGGCGTCAAGCGAAGTTTGGAATTGGACAGCATCGTCGCCCGATTAAAACATCAATTCAGCCTGGCATCCATGTCATCTATATGAGTTGTTTGACATGCTAGATACGGTGCTTAAACTCAAAGTCCTTTTAACCAACCAGCGGTTGCTGTAGACCAGTTGCCGACAAATTCAATGATTCATTTTGTATTGCATGATGCACAAGACTCCGTGGCGGTGGTGGTCGTTGAAGGCGTGACGGCAGGTACCGCCATGACCGGCTGGATCATGGACGAAGACCGCATGATTGACGTTCAGGCGCGCCAGGATATTCCGATTGGCCACAAGGTCGCTCTGCACGACATGCCCGTTGGCGCAACGGTGCTGAAGTACGGCATTGATATGGGCAAAGTCGTGGCGCCGATTGAAAAAGGGCAGCACGCGCACGTGCACAACATCAAAACAAAGAGGTGGTGAACTTGTGGTCCCGCCGAAGCGGCTTCGCCGTCTCCCCCCAAGGTGGCAGCCACCAGTAGCCTGGCAGAGCCAGATCTACGGCGGCTGCTTGGTAAAGCACTTCCTCCGCTTAAACCGATAAATACGTTCATCACGAAAGATTAAATATGTCAGTTATCGATAAAAACACAACCTTCTTGGGCTACCGCCGTGAAAACGGGCGCGTTGGCATTCGCAACCACGTGATTATTTTGCCGCTGGACGACTTGTCCAACGCTGCTGCTGAAGCGGTGGCGCACAACATCAAGGGTTGCATGGCGATTCCGCACCCTTATGGCCGTTTGCAGTTTGGAGCCGACTTGGATCTGCACTTTCGCACCCTGATTGGTGCGGGCTGCAACCCCAACGTGGCAGCTGTTGTGGTCATCGGCATTGAAGACAGCTGGACCGCCAAAGTTGTTGAAGGCATTGCGTCTACTGGCAAGCCGGTGGTTGGCTTCGGAATTGAAGGTCACGGTGACCACGACACAATTTTGCGCGCCTCAAAAGCCGCGCGTGACTACGTGCAGTGGGCGAGTGAAAAGCAGCGCGAAGTCTGCCCGATAGCCGACTTGTGGGTGTCCACCAAGTGCGGCGAGTCTGACACCACATCGGGCTGCGGCGCTAACCCCACTGTGGGCAACGCCTTTGACAAGCTGCACCCCCTGAAAACTACGCTGTGCTTTGGCGAGACATCAGAGATCACCGGTGGCGAAAAAATCGTCGCCGAGCGCTGCGCCACCGATGCGGTACGCGAGCAGTTCATGTTCATGTTCAACCGCTACCAAGACATGATCAACCGCCACAAAACGAGCGATTTGTCAGACTCTCAACCGACCAAGGGCAACATTGCTGGCGGCTTGACGACGATTGAAGAGAAAGCACTTGGCAACATTCAAAAAATCGGTAAAAAGTGCACGGTGGACGGCGTGATTGACAAGGCTGAAATGCCAACCCACCCCGGCCTGTGGTTCATGGACTCGTCCAGCGCTGCGGCTGAGATGGTGACGCTGTGCGCTGCGTCCGGCTTTGCGTTGCACTTTTTCCCCACGGGGCAAGGAAATGTGATTGGCAACGCGATTGTTCCAGTCATCAAAATCTGCTCAAACCCACGCACCGTGCGCTTGATGAGCGAACACATTGACGTGGATACCTCCGGGCTGCTGCAACGCAACATCACGCTAGACCAAGCTGGCGACCAGCTGCTTGAAAGCATGCTGCGCACTGCCAATGGCCGGTTCACCGCGGCTGAAGCACTGGGTCACCGCGAGTTTGTGCTGACGCGTTTGTTTGAATCGGCATAAACATTTACGAGGACGCGTTATGGCCCGCATTGTTATTTGCGAATTCATGGACGAGCGGGCCGTGGCCCAGCTCGCCGCAGTGCACGACGTCTTCTACGATGCGTCGTTGCAAAAAGACGCGCCGCGTTTGCTGCAAGAAGCAGGCAACTGCGACGCGCTGATCGTGCGCAACCTGACCCAAGTGCGTGGTGAGCTGCTAGCAGCACTCAAGGCATCAGGCCGCTGCAAAGTGATTGGCCGCTTAGGCGTGGGGCTGGACAACATCGACGTGTCCGGCTGCGCAGCCGCAGGCATGGCGGTGATACCCGCCACAGGGGCCAATGCGCTTAGCGTGGCGGAATACGTCATCACCAGTGCCTTGCTGCTACTGCGTGGCGCGTTTATGTGTTCGCCAGCGGTTGCCAGCGGCCAGTGGCCTCGCAATGAGGTCAGCAATGGCCGCGAGATGGCGGGGCAAACGCTGGGTGTGATTGGCTTTGGCTCCATCGGCCAGCTGACTGCGCAAAAAGCCAAGGCCTTGGGCATGAGCGTTGTGGCTTTTGATGCGATGCTGCCTGCGGGCGCTGCGGTGTTTGCACAAAACGGTGTGACGCAAGTCGCGCTGGACGACCTGATCAAACAAGCTGATGTGGTCACGCTGCATGTGCCGTTGGTTGAATCGGGTCCGCATGGCTCGGGCACACGCGGCTTGTTCAACGCCGCCCGCATTGCCAGCATGAAGCCGGGGGCGGTGCTCATCAACACCTCACGCGGCCACATTTTGGACGTGGCGGCAGTGGCATCTGCCCTGCGCTCGGGTCATCTCGGCGGCGCGGCGATTGATGTGTTTGATGTGGAGCCGATGCCAGCGAACACTGACTTGCAAGACTGCCCCAACCTGCTGCTCACGCCGCATATCTCAGGCTTGAGTTTTCAGTCGAATGAGCGCGTGTCGTTCATGATCGCCGAAAAAGTGCTGGAACGGTTAGCGTAAAACAGCAAGCTCAAAGTTTTCTCCCCCGCAAGAGGAGGAAAGCTCGAAGTTCCCTCCCCTGCCGGGGGAGGAAAGCTCGAAGTTCCCTCCCCTGCCGGGGGAGGAAAGTTCGAAGTTCCCTCCCCTGCCGGGGGAGGGTTAGGGTGGGGGCAAGTGCCGAACGACTACCACCATCGTGCGTGCCCCCTTCCCCACCTTCCCCCAAAAAGGGAAGGGGCAAGACAAAATGACATCGATTTAAAAAGACTGCGCTTATGACCCAACTATCCCAACAAAACGCCATTGAACTGGCAACCCAGGCCCTACGCAGGGCCGGTGCAGGGTCAGCCATGGCCGCCAGCACCGCAAAAGCACTGGTGCTGGCCGACATGCAGGGCATGCCATCCCACGGCTTGAGCCGGGTCACGCAGTATGCGGCCCACTTAAAAAACGGCCGCGCCAATGGCCAGGCCCTGCCCACCGTGGTGCAGCACAAGTCGGCCGCAGCGCTGGTTGATGCGCACCAGGGCTTGGGCTTTCCGGCCTGTGATTTGGCGATTGCTACGGCAATAGCCACGGCACAAAAAACCGGTGTCTGCTTTGTCGGCGTGACCAACAGCCACCACTGCGGCGTGCTGGTCGATCACTTGCGCGCGGTAGCTAGCGCTGGCATGGTGGGTTTGGGGTTTGCCAACTCGCCAGCGGCCATGCCAGCGGCGGGCGGCAAGCATCCGATTTTTGGTACGAATCCGGTGGCCGCCGTCTTTCCGAGGCGCTCTGGTGACCCGTTGATGATTGATTTGTCGCTCAGTGAGGTGGCACGCGGCAAGCTGATGGTGGCGGCCAGCGCAGGCAAGGAGATCCCGCTCGGGTGGGCACTGGATGCGCAAGGTATGCCCACCACTGACCCGAAGGCGGGCATGGCCGGCTCGATGCTACCAATTGGCGCCAGCAGCAGCCCCAAGGGCGCGATGCTAGCCTTGATAGTTGAGCTGATGGTGACCGCTGTCGTGGGCGCGCAGTTCGGTTTTGAGGCATCGTCGTTTTTTGTCGAAGAAGGAAACGTTCCTCGGCTTGGCCAAGCGTTTATCGTGATTGACCCGGGAGCGCTGGCAGGAAAAGAGGTTTACTTTGAGCGCATGGAAACCGTCATCACCGAGATGCTGGTGGACGACGGCGTGCGGCTGGCGGGTGCCAGACGACTGGCTTTGGAGCGGCAGGCTATGCTCACTGGCATCAACATTCCCGACGCGCTTTACGCATCACTGCAAAAGCTGGCTCAGTAAACTCAAAAAATCGGAGCAGTCCACCATGAAAAGACGTCACATTGTTTTATCCGGCGCGGCCTCAGTCAGCGCCGCCTTGGTGGGTAACCCTGGCTTGGCTCGGTCTCAGCCTTTACCTTCGACTTTGGGCTTCCCCAAGCCGGGCAGCACACTCAAATACATCGTGCCCTTCCCGCCTGGCGGTTTGACCGACAGCATGGCGCGCACCGTTGCGCAAAAGCTGACCGAGGCCTGGAAAGTCAGTGTGGTTGTCGAGAACAAAGCCGGCGGCAATGCACAAATTGGCGCCGAACAAGTGGCCAAGTCTGCGCCCGACGGCAGCAGCCTGCTAGCCATCACGCTGACCCACGCAGCCAACGTAGCGCTGTTTCCAGCAGCGCCCTACAGCTTTACCAAAGACTTGCGCCCGGTCGCCCTGCTGGCGGGCTCGCCCATGTTGGTGGTCGTGCCATCTGCCAGCCCCATCAAAGATTTAAAAGACCTGTTGGCCACCGCCAAACAAAAGCAACTCAATGCAGGCTCCAGCGGTAACGGAACGCCCCCGCATTTGACGATGGCTTTGTTCAACGACCTGAACAAATCGCAAATGACGCATATCCCGTACAAGGGCGGTGCACCATCAATGACGGACCTGATTGGCGGGCAACTGGACGTGATTTTTTCAAACTTTCCTGAGTCGATTGCGCACGTCAAAGGCGGCAAGCTGCGCGCCATTGCCTTGTGCAGTTTGGCACGCCACCCTATGCTGCCCGACGTGCCGACCGCCGTGGAATCAGGTATGTCCGGCCTGTTTGTTGAAAACTGGACAGGCGTGATGATTCAAGCCAAAACGCCAGACGATATCGTCGAAAAATACTCGCGCGAGATGATCAAGATCATGTACAGCGCCGAGGTAGAGGAGCGCGCCCGCCAGCAGGGCTTTCGAGTCACCCCTAAAGGATCACAAGACTTCGGCGTTTTTCTGAAAAGCGAAATCGAGCGCTGGAGCCGGATCATCCGATTGGCGAAAATCACCGCGACTTGAGATATGAATTGATGCTGTTGCCCAATCAATACTTGGGCTAGCAGCTACGAAACATATAGCAAATCAATGATGATCACGGCAACCGGTACGGCTCTTCAAAATCTCGAAAGTCGTTTTCAATCAGCGCATCGTCGATCCAGGCCTTCACACCAGGCATGGCGCATAGCCTGTTGATATAGGCGGTGATGCTGGCCGGTACCGGCAGCGCGTAGGTTTTTAGCCGCATCGCCACGGGCGCAAAGTAGGCATCGGCGATGCTGAAATCTCCGAACAGCATCGGGCCGCCATAGCTATTGAAAAGCTCATCCCACATGGCCACAAGGCGCGCCACGTCAACACGCACAGCTGGCTTGTCGCACCAAACGAGTTTGCCAATATCCGGCAGGCTGGCCTCAATGTTCATCGGGCAGGCCGAGCGCAGCGCACCAAAACCGCTGTGCATCTCGGCGCAGATGGATCTGGCTCTGGCACGTGCCTGCACGCTTTGTGGCCACAGATTTTTTTCAGGAAACTTTTCAGCCAAATACTCAGCAATCGCCAGGGTGTCCCACACCACCAAGCCGTCATCGACCAACACGGGCACTTTGCCGACAGGGCTCAAAGCGTCCATGGTTTTGCGAAAAGCTGAGCCACTGTCGAACGAGTCAAACCGCACTTTGACTTCGTCAAAAGCAATGCCCGCTTGCTTTAGCAGCACCCACGGCCGCATGGACCATGACGAGTAGTTTTTGTTGCCGATATAGAGCTTGAGCATGGCGCATTTCCTTGTGTATCAAAAATTATTTGTTGATGTTATCGCGCGCATTTTTTTCATTGATGCTGAAATTGCGCTGAATTGATGCAGTCCAACGCATGTTGCTGCATCCCCAAAAGGTTGCTGCTTAGGGAAAGCCGCCTTGCTGGCCGCGCCAAGTGCTTCAATACTCGACGTTATCTTTTTATTGGAGCCACGATGAATTTTCTAATGCCTGGTGCTGTGGCGATTGCTGCATTGTCTTGCCTAAGCGCTACCGCGCAAACCATCGCTGCAGCGCCAGGCCTTGCTGGTGCGGGTCGGGTCACGCTCGCGGTGCATGGCGGCTCGGGCACCATCACGCGCAGCACCATCAGCCCGGAAGTCGAAGCGCAGTACCGTGCGTCTTTGGACCGCGCGCTCAAGGCAGGCCACGCGGTACTGGCCAGCGGCGGCAGCAGCGTTGACGCTGTGGTGGCCACCATCAAGGTGTTTGAAGACGACCCACTTTTTAACGCAGGCAAAGGGGCTGTGTTTACCAACGAAGGCAAAAACGAGCTGGACGCGTCCATCATGGACGGTAAAACCGGGCTAGCTGGTGCGGTAGCTGGCGTCACCACGATTAAAAACCCCATCACAGCCGCCCGCGCCGTGATGGACAAAACCCGCCACGTGCTGCTGGTTAGCAGCGGGGCCGACAAGTTCGCGGCCGCACAAAAACTCGACATTGTTGAGCCCGCGTATTTCTACACCCCGCACCGCTGGGACCAATTGCAAAAAGCCAAAGAGCGCGACCAGATTCAACTTGACCACGATGGCAAGGCCAAGACGTCAGCGTTGCACCCCCTTGAGCCCGCCACCGACGCATTGGTCAACCCGTTTGAGCCGTGGATGATAGACAACAAGTTTGGCACGGTAGGTGCAGTGGCGCTGGATGCGCAAGGCAATTTGGCGGCAGCCACGTCAACCGGCGGCTTGACCAACAAGCTGTATGGTCGTGTCGGCGATTCACCCATCATTGGTGCAGGTACCTATGCAGACAACGCCACGGTGGCTGTGTCTGGGACCGGCACGGGAGAGTTTTTCATGCGCGGTGTGGTGGCTTATGACATCTCGGCCCGCATGAAGTACGCCAAAGTCAGCATGTCAGACGCGGTTGACCAAACCATCAAAAGCGCGCTGGACGATAAAAATGGACGTGGCGGCGTGATTGCGCTGGACAAAGACGGCAACATCAAGTTTGGCTTTAACACCGAAGGCATGTACCGCGGCTATGTCAAGTCTGACGGCAAGCCGGTGATTAAGATTTACCGCGATTGAATTTTCAGCCTCAGCTTAAAACCGGCCTGCCGTTTTGCGCTTGGCCATCAGCCCGCTGCGCAGGCCCTGTGCGCCCAAGTAAAACGGCACCACCGCGCTGACGGCAGATGGCGTGATGCCTAGCGCTTGCAGTCCGGGTAGTTTGCCGCCAGACACGTTGTCCACCTTCATGGCATCCAGGTTGTCGCGGCTCATGATGGGCTCGCCGGGCGCCAACTCCATCAGCGCCGCCTGAACGCGCGCCAGCGCGTCTGGCAAACCAATGACGGGCTTGTCATAACCGCTGTATTGACCCGCCAGCTGCACCAGCTGCTTGAGCGTGAACACCTCTGGCCCGCAGGCCTCATAAGTTTGGCCAATGGTGGTGTTGTCTTCAAGACATTTAACAATTGCGCTGGCTACATCTTCAACCCACACCGGTTGAAACCGGGCCGTGCTGCCAGCTAGCGGAATGAACGGAAACATTTTTTGCAGCGATGCAAAGGTGTTTAAAAACTTGTCTTCAGCGCCAAAAATAACGCTGGGCCGCAGCACGCTGACATCTAACCCCGAGCTGAGCAGCACCGCCTCACCACGCGCCTTGCTGCGCTGGTACATGGACGGTGCGTTGCTATCGGCACCCAGTGAGCTGACATGCACAATGCGCCGCTGGCCCGCAGCATCGCAGGCTTTGACAAGTGTCTGCATCAGCTGCACATGCGCTTTGTCAAAAGCAGTTTCGCTGCCATGCAAGATCGCCACCAGGTTCACCACCGCATCATGCTCAGCCAGCAGTGGTGCGAGCGTCGCCGCGTCATAGACCGATCCTTCAATCACATCCACCATCGGCAGCATTTGCAGGTGATTGGCATTCACCCGACGTCGGGTCAACACCGTAGCGCGGTAATCGCCTTCTGCGAGCTTTTCACAAACATGGCGGCCCACGAAACCAGTGCCGCCGAGGATGAGGATTTTTTTCATGGTGTTAATTAAGTGGTGTTGGTTGTTGGGTGCCTGTAGAAAGGCATTTGTAACGGTATATTAGGGTTTTAGCCCAATCAGAATGTACGCATATAGCTATTAAATATATAGCAAAAATCAAATATGAGGCCCTAAAAATTTATCCCCATTGAAATGGATCATGTGCTCAGGCGCGTCTGCAATCCAAACTTCGGTTTCCCAAGCAATGTCGTGGGCAAACTTTCTGTAGGTGGCACGATCAGCAAACGCGGTCACATAAATGACATCGGCTGTACATTGAGCGGTAAGCAAACTCAGCGTTCTGCGGCGCAGCTCTGAGATTGGATTTACCGTCGTTACAGCTTCAATCAGGTACAACCAGTTCTTGCTTTTTGAAAAAGCCACGACATCCGGCAGCTTGTCATGTGCCAGCTCAAAAAATGCCAACTCAGTCAAACCAGCTTGATCTACAAACAAGCTTTTGTCGGCTGTATCGCCGACATACAAAACCTGCGCACCGAAGCCAAAAATTGGTAGAAAGCTCTCAATGATCTTTTTTTGCAGCAGGTTGTGTCCGCCTGGGCTGAAAGTTAAAGAAACACCTTCTTTGATTTGAACCGGGACACGCGCAAGACTACGGTCTCTTTTCAACTGCTCCGACAGTGACTGACGGCCAGACAAGAACTGCGCGACTTCACTTTGCCACGCTGATGTAGCGAATGCTCGTATCGCTTTTGCAGCATCTGGGTTAAGGGCAAAGCCGCGTGTTCCATCATTGGTGTTGGCATCTGGATTTTTAGCACTGTTAAGCACCACCAGCGCGGCTACAGGCAACGCCAAATCTTTGCGCCTGACATCGTCATAAGAGCTGTCGGCAATAGCTTCTTTCCAATGCAGATTCATGAAGGCAATAATTTGGCGTGACAGGAGCTGACCACCGCCGCTGCTGTCTTTAGCATTTGCCCAGGGCGTTTTAGGCTGCAAGCCAGTGACCGCCAAAAAAGCTTTGGCCATCTTTTCTTTGCGCCTCGGTGTCAAGCCCTCAAGAGGAACACCGAGAGCTCTGAGGATCTCAAGTGCCTCGTTAACGCGGACTTCAACAGTTGTTAAGCGCCCCATACAACTAAGCTGCCAACAACTGAAGCTGCGCAGGATGACGACGCTTCAGAACACTTGCTTTACCCAAACGCAGCGTAGATTCCAAATACTCCCTAAAACTAGCAGCGATGTTGTACGCCAGCATGGGCGGCACGGCATTGCCGATCTGGTTGTAGGCGCTGGTCTCGCTGCCCTGAAATTCAAACCAGTCAGGAAAACTTTGTAGCCGGGCACCTTCACGTATGGTCAGTCGGCGGCGGCGGCCATCGGGTAGAACCACGCGGTGCATGTCGCCCGTAGCACCCGCCAGATTGCGACAGGTGACGGTACGTGCTGGGCGGTCGAGGTGCAAATCTCTGGGGGTGATACAGCTAGACGCTTTTTCGTACTTGGCGACATACGTATCCATGCTGATCGTCAGAAATTTTGAATCGGCCTGAGTTTGCTCGGGGAGATTTTCCAGCGCTTGTCCGGCTGTGATGCGCGGGCTTTGCACCGCCGGATAAATAAACGCACCGCGATGTCCCACCACAATCACGCGTTCACGGTTTTGCGGCACACCGTGATTGACTGCATTGAGCAACTTGAATTCGACCACGTAGCCCAAGCTTTCAAGCTCGGCAATGATCGCGTCCAAGTAGTCTTTGTTGCGGTACATCAAGCCGCGCACGTTTTCAAACATCCAAATATCGGGCTGGGCTTGCTCCACTGCGGAAATAAAGGCGGGGAATCCGTCACGCGCATCACGAATCCCGTTTTGATGACCGCCTACGCTGAAAGGCTGGCAGGGCGGGCCACCAATCACCACTTGCGCTTTAGGGAAAACATAGTCTGTGTCTAACTTGACCTGAATGCAACCGCCTATGAGGTTGTGCTTGTAGGTTGCGCAGCAGTCTGCATCCATTTCAAAGCCCAGCGTCTCAAAGCCTTGCGCTTCAAAACCCAAAGCCAAGCCACCACAACCCGCGAACAAGTCCAGCACCAATGGTTTTGCGGCGCTAACAGGATGCAAAAGGGTGTTGAGTTTGTAGGAGTAATTCACAGATGAGCAGTCTAAATGAGTTTTAAGTCGGGCTGAGTTGTTGTTTGCTCAAAATAAGGCGCTATCAAGTACCAACTAATGCGCTAGCCTAATAAATACGGGCACTATCAGCTCCTACTTATGTAGCAAATAGATGTCATGGCAGCGTCTTGTCAGTCTCTGGCTGGCTCGCATCCCTTGGCCCGACCATGCCAAGACGGGCTTTCAATGACTGCGGCTGGCCGGTCAGAATCGCCGCGTAGTTGGTGGTGTTGGAGAGCACTTTTTTCACGTAGTCTCGGGTCTCAAGAAATGGCACGCTTTCAGCCCAGATAGCGGCATCTACCGCCGGGCTACCTGGCTGGCCACGCCAGGTTCTTGGCCTGCCAGGGCCGGCGTTGTAGGCGGCCGCTGCCATGGCCATGGAGCCGCCCACGTCGTCCAGCACCAACTTTAAATAACCCGTGCCAATGGCGATGTTGGTGTCGCGGTCGGTGATCATGTCTGCGGTAAAACCGGTCATGCCGATGCGGCGTGCTGTCTCGCGCGCAGTTGCGGGCATGACCTGCATCAGACCGGATGCGCCCACGCCTGAGCGGGCGTCCATGATGAAGCGGCTTTCCTGGCGTATCAGGCCATACACATAGGCCGGGTCGAGGTTGATGCTTTGCGCACGTTTGACGACGGCGTCTCTGAACGGCATCGGAAAGCGTTGCTCCAGGTCAATCAGCGCCTTGGTGCGCTCGCTGGTGTTGATGCAGCGGTCCCAGATTTGCTTGTCGCAGGCAAATTGTGCGGCGGCCAGCAACTCGCGGTCAGTCATGCCGCCGGGGGCAGCCAGGTTGGTGCTGTAGTTCCACTCGCGTACGCCTTCAGGCCGCAGGCCAATGGCTATGGCGTAGGCGGCTCGATTCAACCCCGCGTTTAGCCGCGCGGCTTCTTTTTCCTCAAAGCTGACAGGTGTTGGCTTGGGCGGTAGGGTGATTTTTTGGCCGGTTTCTTCAAGCGCGAGCTGTTCGTAAAAACCGCGTACCGATGCAATACCGGCCATGGCTTGTTGGTAGCTGGCAGCGCCGGCCGCTGCAACGGCAGCATCATCGGCATTTTTGAAAGGCGCATTCGGTGTCAGTGCCAGCGCGGCCTTGGCCCCCCAATAAACCCACACTGGTTCTTGGCGAGCTTCTGGGCTCATGGCTTTGATACTGGACATGACCTCACGCCATTTGGGCTGGCTTGAGGCGCGTAGCGCAGCGCGAGCTTTCCAGCCCAACATGTCGTCCGTCAGATCGCTGTCTTTGCTGACTTTGCTGTAATGCGCCAGTGCCTCGCTGGCAGGCACTGTGCCCAAGCGGGTGGCGGTTTGTTTGCCGATCAAGCCCCACACCCAGTTGCGCTCTTCTGCTGTTAATTGGCCGCCCCATTTGGTGTCCATCAGATTCGCGGCGGCCTCGGCACCTGACTGGTCAGCGCTGGCCATTTTGACGAGGGCCAGAGTGATGATTTCTTTGCGAGTACCGCGAATAGCCAGGTTTTTATCAAGCAAAAATTTGGCTGGGCTGTTAATGATTTCGGCCACCATGCCAACGGATTCGGGCGAGACGATGGCCACCGCATCGCGCGCGGCGCGCGGGCGATTGGCCTCAAGCGCCAAACGTGCTTTTTGCCACACGTCTTGGGTGTTCAGGTTTTTAGTACCCACCAAGCGCTCAGCTGCGGCGCGGCAACCGTCGTCAGCATCACGTTGGGCATACCAGTTTTTACGCACTTCATTGGCCAGGCGCGCATCTTGGGTTGGGTTTTTTAAATGCTCCACCAGCAGCGCATAGCAACGCACTTCTTTGTCGTCACCCATGCGGTAATTGGGGTGTTCAGCTGCAAACGCCGCCCAGTCACGCCGCTGACCCAGCAGCAGCAGCCAGTCGTTGCGCAAGCGGTCTTCTTGGTAGCTGTTGGGGTAGCGAGCAAAAAAATCTTGCACATCGCGCGGGCTGGCTTCGTCTAACCTGGCTTTGAGCTCCCAATATGCGGCGTAGACCTCAAGCGCATGCCCTTTGGCTTGCGGTAGCAGGGCAGTTAATTTTTTGCGATCACCGCGCTTGAAGGCCTGGTTCATCTCGACGATGAGGTTGTCGCCTGGGGCAGTTTGGGCAATCGATAACGGACTTAAAAAAACAGCAAAAACAGCACTGAACAGAAATTTGTATAGCATCAGGAGATTATGGACAAATTAAATACCCGCAAAGCGCTGATTGAAGAACGCTTGAACCTGCCTGACCGCCTGCAGCGCGCCGACATGTTGCAGCGCGTGATGCGCATCTGGCTGTTTGGACGCAGTGACCAAGTCATTGGCACGTATTGGCCCATCAAGGGCGAATTCGACCCCCTGCCCGCGCTGCACCGCTGGAAGGAAGACGGCGAACTGATTGATTCCGCACAAAGACGCCGCATTGGCCTGCCGGTGGTCGACAAAGTGCATAAAACCCTGACCTTTCACGCCTGGTACCCGGGCTGCCCGATGGAAGAAGACGCCTACGGCATACCCAAACCTAAAGACACTGAAGTGATCGTGCCGACGCTGCTGTTTGTGCCGTGCGTGGGCTACGGGCCAGGCGGCTTCAGGCTGGGATATGGCGGCGGGTTTTATGACCGGACGTTGGCGGCTCTCGTGCCCAAGCCGTTTACCGTGGGGCTGGGCTATACGAATGGCTATTTGCCCGATATGGAACCTGAACCGCATGATGTGCCGCTGGATGCGCTTTTGAACGACAACGGGGTTGTTTGGCCGATTTAGAGATATTTGCCAAAATTTGCCAAAACTGCCAACATGAGGTGTCACGCGGCTGAAGCACCGCACATGGAGTTGGGCTTTCTGGATGCGCTTGAAAAGGCATATTTGCATATCCGGCACCACCTTGGCACGGGATAACTGCGCTACGCGAATGCGCTGGACATTCCCGGCCTGCGGTTTTGGCCTTGCCAACGCTTCCCCCAAATGGTGTTTTACATTGAACGCGGCGATCAAATTGCGCTCGTTCGCGGGCTGCACTACAGCCGCGATATCCCGGCTACTTTTCAGGACGACTCCGAATAACTGATAATTTTTTTGCTAAGGAAGCGATCTATGCGCCCGCTTCAATTCAAATCATCCAGCGTATCCGCATCCGGCACATCGCCGATGGCCCGCCGGGTCAGCAGCGCCTGCCCGTGCAGCCAATCGCAAAACGCTTTGACCTCGGGCCGTGCCGCGTTGCGGGGGCCGATGATCAGCCAGTAGACCAGCGGCGAGTCAAGCCTCAGCTTGGGAAACGGCTCCACTAAATCACCTGATGCCAAACTGTCTGCCACCAGCGGCGTGCGGGCCAGCGCGGCGCCTTGGCCGGTTAGTGCAGCTTGGGCGATTTGGTTGGCGTAATTCAAATACAGCCAGCGTTTGGGCTCAAAACGTTTTAGAGTTTGCGCATCAAACCAGCGCTGCCACGTCAGAATTTCAAGGTGCTGGCTGCGGTGTGCGTCGCCGG
>JAYWFR010000199.1:0-8922 GCA_043778695.1 Polaromonas sp.
CTTGACAAGCAGCAAATCATCAGCACCTTTGCGCGCCGTTTGAACAACCACCCCGAGTTCGAAATGCAAGAGTGCCTGCGCAATATTCACCGCGTGGTCGAATTGCGTTTGAACGACAAATTTAACCTGCAGCCTGAGCTGGGTAACGAGCTGTGGGACTGGCATGAAGCCCTGGCACAGTACAGCGACCCAGGCTACAAAGAAAAGGGTCAACTCACCGTCACCTACCTGACTGATGCTCACCGCGCTTGTGCGGCTTTCATCACCAGCAAGATGAATGCGTGCGGCTTTGATGACATCAGCATTGACGCAGTGGGAAATGTGGTGGGGGTGTATCGGGCATCAAAAGCCGATACCAAAACATTGCTGACCGGCAGCCATTACGACACGGTGCGCAACGCCGGCAAATACGACGGCCGCTTGGGCATATTGACACCCATGATGTGCGTGAGGCAGCTGCATGCCAAAGGCCAACGCTTGCCTTTCAATATTGAAGTGGTCGGCTTTGCTGAAGAAGAAGGCCAGCGCTACAAGGCGACTTTTTTGGGCTCTGGCGCGTTGCTGGGCGACTTCAAGCCCGAGTGGCTGGAGCAAAAAGACACAGGCGGCATCACCATGCGGCAGGCCATGGCTCATGCCGGCTTAAACGTTGCTGACATTGGACTTATCAAGCGCGACGCGTCCAAGTATTTGGGCTTTGTCGAGGTACACGTAGAGCAAGGCCCGGTGCTGAACGCGCTAGATATTCCGCTGGGCATTGTCACCAGCATCAACGGCAGCGTGCGCTACCTATGCGAGATCATCGGCATGGCTAGCCACGCGGGCACCACGCCCATGGCAACGCGGCGCGATGCAGCGGCAGCAGCGGCAGAGCTGATGCTATATGTTGAAAAAAGAGCCGCGCAAGACGCAGATTCGGTCGGCACCGTCGGCATGTTGAATGTGCCAAATGGCTCGATCAATGTTGTGCCCGGGCGCTGCACGCTGTCGCTTGACATGCGCGCACCGCTTGACGCGCAGCGCGACGCACTGGCCGCTGATGTGCTGGCCGAGTTGGCTGCTATTTGCCAGCGGCGTGGCGTGCATTACACGCTGGAATTAACAGAGCGCGCCGCCGCAGCGCCCAGCGATGTCGCTTGGCAAAAGCGTTGGGAGGCTGCCGTTAAATCGCTCGGTGTGGCGCTGCACGCCATGCCCAGCGGCGCTGGCCATGACGCGATGAAGCTGCACAAAATCATGCCGCAAGCCATGCTGTTTGTGCGCGGCCAAAACTCAGGCATCAGCCACAACCCACTGGAAAGCACGACCAGCGACGACATTCAGCTGGGCATTGATGCTTTTACCCACTTGCTGCACCAACTAGCCCAAGAACAACATTGACACCCGCATGATCACCATGACCGACTATAAAAAAATTGACGACTGGATTGACGCGCACTTTGACGAACAAGTGGCCTTTTTGCAAGCGCTGATTCGCGTACCCACCGACACGCCGCCCGGCAACAATGCGCCGCATGCCGAGCGCACGGCCGAGCTGTTACAGGCCATGGGAATGGTTGTTGAAAAGCACCCGGTGCCCGCTGATGAGGTTCGTGCGGCGGGGCTGGAATCCATCACCAATTTAATCGTCCGCCGCAAGTATGGAAATATCGATGGCGCGGGTAAAACAGTGCTGCTTAACGCCCACGGCGACGTGGTGCCGCCTGGAGAGGGCTGGACCAAAGACCCGTACGGCGGCGAGATAGAAAACGGCAAAATTTACGGCCGTGCATCTGCTGTTAGCAAGAGTGATTTTTCAAGCTTCACTTTTGCCGTTCGCGCACTTGAAGCGGTGGCCAAGCCCACGCATGGCAGCGTGGAATTGCTGTTTACTTATGACGAAGAATTCGGCGGTGAAGTCGGCCCGGCTTGGCTGCTCAAACACAACATCGTCAAGCCCGACTTGATGATTGCCGCAGGTTTTAGCTACCAGGTGATTACCGCGCACAACGGCTGCCTGCAAATGGAAGTGACGGTCCACGGCAAGATGGCGCATGCAGCCATTCCCGACTCAGGCGTCGACGCGCTGCAAGCGGCTAACAAAATTTTGACGGCGCTTTACGCACAAAATACGCTGTATAAACACACGACGTCAACCGTCGAGGGCATCACCCACCCGTACCTGAACATTGGCCAGATTGAAGGCGGCACTAACACCAACGTGATTCCTGGCCGGGTCACCTTCAAGCTTGACCGCCGCATGATCCCGGAAGAAAACCCAACTGAGGTGGAGGCCGCGCTGCGCAAAATCATCCTTGACACTGCGGCGCAAAGCGCGGGCGTCACGGTCGACATCAAGCGCATTTTGCTGGCGCGCGCTATGCAGCCTTTAGCGGGTAACAAACCGCTGGTCGACGCGATTCAAAAGCACGGCCAGACCATATTTGGCGAGCCGATCCCTGCGCTTGGCACGCCGCTTTACACCGACGTGCGCTTGTTTTGTGAAGCCGGCATTCCAGGCGTGATTTATGGCGCTGGGCCGCGCACGGTGCTGGAGTCCCATGCAAAACGCGCTGACGAGCGGCTTGACCTGCAGGACCTGCGTCACGCGACCAAAGTTGTGGCGCGGGCACTCAGTGATCTGCTGGCCTGAATTCTCACTTCGTCAACCCTTACTCGGGTATTCACGGAGATTAATGACGTGCTGTAACGGTTCAAACGCACCATACAGCCCGAAAATACGGGGTCAATGGGTGCACACAGCATATTCACGGCTCGCGACGGGCACTGATTTTGCTCTTACAGCCTTGCTCATCTTTACCAACTCTTGTTGATTTCAATTTTTACTTTCCCTCTGGAGCTTTTTGATGATTAAACGCACTTTCCTCAAAACCGCCGCCGCCATGGCGTTTGCGTCCGCACTCGCCACCGCGCAAGCGCAAACCACGCCGATTAAATTTCAGCTCGACTGGCGCTTTGAAGGCCCAGCGGCGTTGTTTTTAACACCCGCCGCCAAAGGCTATTTCAAGGAAAAAAAGCTCGACGTCGCGATTGACGCGGGCAACGGCTCTGGCGGCACCGTCACTCGGGTGGCATCAGGCGCTTACGACATGGGTTTTGCTGACCTGGCGGCGTTGATGGAATTTCACGCCAACAACCCGGACGCACCCAACAAGCCGGTAGCCGTGATGATGGTGTACAACGACACGCCCGCGTCGGTCATGGCATTGAAAAAATCCGGCATCAAAACCGTCGCTGATTTGAATGGCAAAAAGCTGGGCGCGCCGGTGTTTGACGCAGGCCGCCGCGCCTTCCCGATTTTTGCCAAAGCCAACAACATCACTGGCGTGCAATGGACCGCAATGGACCCGCCACTGCGCGAAACCATGCTGGTACGTGGCGACGTAGACGCCATCACCGGCTTTACCTTTACATCGCTGCTCAACCTGGAGGCGCGCGGCGTCAAGGCCGAAGACGTGGTGGTGTTGCCCTACCCCGACAACGGCGTCAAGCTGTATGGCAACGCCATCATTGCGTCGCCGAAAATGATCAAAGAAAACCCCGAAGCCGTCAAAGCCTTTTTGGCAGCTTTTGCCAAAGGCATGAAAGACGTACTGAACAACCCGACCGCGGCCATCGGCGATGTAAAAGCACGTGACGGCATCGTCAATGTTGACCTGGAAACCCGCCGCTTAAAGCTGGCAATTGACACCGTCATCAACAGCCCCAACGCTCGTGCTGAAGGCTTTGGCAAAGTCAACGGCCCGCGTCTGTCGCTGATGGCGTCGCAGGTGTCAGACGCCTTCAACACCAAGACCCGCGTGAACCCAGATGCGGTGTGGAATGCCTCTTTCTTGCCGTCAGCGGCTGAGTTAAACGTGTTGGCCAAGAAATAACATCGCCGCACGTCATACATCAATTGCTATTTATTGAGTAGCTGCTAGCGCCCATTTTGATTGGGTTGCAAGCATTTTTAATAGGTAAAAATGCCCCAAACCGACGCTCCAGCCCCTTTCGTTGACTTCTCTGACGTTTGGTTGGCCTACAACAACGAATTTTTAGCCAAAAAGCAGTTTGCCGTTGAAGCCATCGATCTGAAAGTCAAGCAAGGCGAGTTCATTGCTATCGTCGGCCCGTCGGGTTGCGGCAAGTCGACATTCATGAAGCTGGCAACCGGTTTGAAAATGCCGTCGATTGGCAAAATCTTGATCGACGGCCAGCCAGTGACGGGGCCCTTGAAGATCTCAGGCATGGCGTTTCAAGCGCCTTCATTGTTACCATGGCGCACCACGCTAGACAACGTGCTGCTGCCACTAGAAATTGTGGAGCCCTACCGCAGCAACTTCAAAGCCAAACGCAAAGAGTACGCAGCGCGCGCCACCAAGCTGCTGGACAGCGTGGGGCTGGCGGGCTACGGCGACAAATTTCCGTGGCAGCTGTCAGGCGGCATGCAGCAGCGCGCCAGCATTTGCCGGGCGCTGATTCATGAACCCAAAATGCTGCTGCTTGACGAGCCGTTTGGCGCACTCGACGCCTTTACCCGCGAGGAGCTGTGGTGCATTTTGCGCGACCTGTGGATGGTGCAAAAATTTAACGTGATTTTGGTCACGCACGACCTGCGCGAGTCGGTATTTTTGGCCGACACGGTGTACGTGATGAGCAAAAGCCCAGGCCGTTTTGTGGTGAAAAAAGACATCGAGCTGCCGCGCCCACGTGACCTGGAAGTGACCTACACCAAAGAGTTTTCAGACATCGTGCATGAGCTGCGCGGGCACATTGGATCAATTCGCAAAACCGGGGCTGTCGCCGCAACATGATGCAAGAAACAAGTCTGCAAGCACCTCAAGAAATTAATTTAACGCAGTGTTTATGAACAATAAAAGACTTCAATTCTGGGCTCCCTGGGCGCTCTTGGTCATCATTCTTGTGGTGTGGCAATCGATTTGCACAGTGTTCAAGGTGTCGGAATTTATTTTCCCCAGCCCACTGCGCATCGCCAGCCAAACCTGGGAATTCAAAGAAGTCATTTTGGGCCATGCCTGGCGCACTTACTGGGTCACCATGGTGGGTTTTGGCATTGCGATTGTGGTGGGTGTGCTGCTGGGCTTTGTAGTCGGCTCATCACGCATGGCCTACGCCGCCGTGTACCCGCTGATGACGGCGTTTAACGCCCTGCCTAAAGCTGCGTTTGTGCCGATTTTGGTGGTGTGGTTTGGCATCGGTATTGGCCCAGCAATTCTGACGGCTTTTCTCATTTGCTTTTTCCCCATCATGGTCAACATCGCCACCGGCTTGGCCACGCTAGAGCCAGAACTTGAAGACGTGCTGCGCGTACTGGGCGCCAAACGCTGGGACGTGCTGGTCAAGGTCGGGCTGCCGCGCTCGATGCCGTATTTTTATGGCTCATTGAAAGTCGCCATCACGCTGGCATTTGTGGGCACCACCGTCAGCGAGATGACCGCCGCCAACGAGGGCATCGGCTACCTGCTGATATCGGCCGGCTCATCGATGCAAATGGGCCTGGCATTCAGCGGCTTGGTGGTGGTCGGGGCCATGGCGATGTTGATGTACGAGCTGTTTAGCACCATCGAAAAGCACACCACCCAGTGGGCGCACCGCAGCTCGAACAACGAGTAAAAGCTATGCAAATCAACAAAAAGTCTTCTCGGGGGTCTTTTTTATTCGTCAAATAGGTCTGTAGCCCAATATTTTCCTGCGCGAGCAGCTATTTTTTATATAGCAAACGGTTTTTAGCGATGGACTCCAACTTCGCTGTGTTGAGCCAGAGAGCAAAACAACAAGCGCGAGTTGCAAGTTTCCACCACCAACATGCACCTGTCCCGCGCGGTGCTGGTTGCACGCAGTCACTTCAGTAATCAAAATAATCTTTGCAACAATTACGCCAGTTGTTTGCCGCAGCAACGCTGCGCAGCATGGTTAACCAGACTGATTGAACAAACCAATGCCCTCCCCAGCTGCTACCCCTGATCTGCTCACGAATGCACGTTTGCCGCGCTGGTTGTTGGCGCGCGAGTGGCCAGCACAAAACGGCCAGCCCGAACTGGCGGACATCCGCATTGCCAACGGGCTGATCCACAGCATCAAGCCCACCGCAAAAACCAGTGACGTGAGTTGGGATTTGGCGGGCGCACTGGTACTGCCCGCGCTGGTGGACGCGCACACCCACCTTGACAAAACCTTCACCGTGGCGCGCATGGGCACAGTCAAGCCTGGGCTGCTGGGCGCGATTGAAGCCATGATGCATGACCGCAGCAATTGGACATCGCTGGACGTTGAAAAGCGCGCCACGCAAGCTTTGCAGTGGGCATACAGTGCAGGAGTCAACCACCTGCGTACCCACTGCGACTGGTGGGTTGCAGACGCTACCCCTGTCGCCTGGCATGTACTGGGCGAGCTGGCCGATGCATGGCGTGACAAATTAATGCTGGAGCGCGTCACCCTGATGCCACTGCACCTGTTTACCGATGCCAAAACCGCCGAGGCACTGGCCGCAAAAGTTGCCGCTAGCGGGCCCCATGCCAAGCTGGGCGGCTTTGTGCACACCAGCAACTGGAGCGCTGCTGCTCTGCGCCATTTGTTTGAAGCAGCAGCTCAGCACACTTTAGACGTTGACCTGCACATGGACGAGGAGCTGAACCCGGCGGCTTGCGGCCTGGCCACCACCGCCGCGCTGGTTAAACGCATGGGTTTTGCAGGCCAAGTGGTGTGCGGACACAACTGCGCCTTGAGTGCGCAAGATGAATTGCTTGCGCTCAGCACGCTGGATGCCGTGGCGCAAACCAACATCACGCTGGTCACGTTGCCGATGACTAATCTGCTGCTGCAAGATGCCGTGACAGGCAGAACACCACGCCAGCGCGGCATCACTTTACTCAAAGAAGCCAAGGCGCGCGGCATTCGCGTGCTGATGGCCAGCGACAACGTACAAGATCCGTTTTGCCATGTTGGCAGTTACGACCCGCTAGAAGCCTTTGCAGCCGGTGTATTGGCGGGCCAACTGGACGAGCCGTTTGACGTGTGGTCTGAGTCTCTGTGCCGTGCCGACTGGTTGCGCGGCGGCCCAGCCGCGCCGCCACTGCAACCCGGAAGCACCGCCGACATGCTGGTTTTTAAAAATGCCAGCGCCTGGAGCTTTCCGTCACGCTCGAGCGACCGCGTTGTGTTGCGCCAAGGCCAGATCATCAGCAGTCAAAACTAAACCCAACTGGCGGCAGACAAGACGCCCATGAAAAACTCCAATGACTTGATGAACCCTTGGGGAGAGCCGATCACTGGCTGCCTCAGATGGCGCTGCCTGTAGCTGCGGCAGCCACCACCAACTTGATTCGGTATCAATTTGATAGCTGCTTGCGCGTATATTACAAAGGCTACAGCCCCTAAATACTCTTAAAAATGGTCTTTTAATGCCAACCCAAACAGTGGGCGAACCAAAACAAGGCGCCCGATCACCTCAAAGCCGATGAGACTTATCGCCAGGGTGCCGAAAACAAGCAAAGTGGCCTCAACAGCTGGCTGTAGCTGCAAAGGCAGCAAGGCGTGGGTACAAGAACAAGGATGGTCTGGTGCAGGGTGTACACCGGGAAAACAGCTTGCGTCAAATACCGGCGCAGCAGCCCGTCACGGTGCAGGTAGAGGCTGGCAAAGCCCAGCGCTTCCGCCAAGGCGCACCACTGCTACAGCCTGTACACCGCAGAGCCGATTGCGCCACCTGATACGCCGTTGGCCAGGCGCAGCCAGCTGCCTTAAATCAAGAGCAGCCAGGCCACCAGCGCGAGCGCCAAAGCCAGGCGGTGTGCCAGCTGAAAGCGTTGTCTGTAACTTGGGCGTGCAAGAGTAACAACCAGCATCACTCAACACTCAACACTCAACGCTCAACGCTAAACACTCAACGCTAAATTTAGCCAGAGCTCAACTGGGTGGTCGTTCAGGTTCGCTGCTGGTCGATCTTCGTATCGAATCAAACGCTACATTTTTAGTAGCTGCTTGCGCGCAAATTACCGAGGCTAGAGGCCTAAATTGCTCTGAAATCGGTCCTTATCAGCGTCAAAACCCTAAATGTCCTTCCATTTCCTGAAAAATTCCCATTTCGGCAAGCCCAACATCTCCAAGCACGATGACCAAACAGATTTATTGATTGCAAAATACAAGTTCATCGCCTTTGACGATGCGTCTAACCCAAACCATGACTCCCAAAACCTCAGAACGCAACTTTGCCCGCCGCATCGATCTGACCTCGCTTCAGCTGTTTGTAGCGGTGTGCGAGCTGGGCAGTATTGGCAAGGCGGCGGAGCGGGAGTTTATTGCGGCGTCGGCTGTCAGCAAGCGGCTGTCTGACCTGGAAGCCACTGTAGGCACGGCCCTGCTCTACCGCCACACGCGCGGTGTGGGCCTGACGCCAGCTGGCGAAAGCCTGTTGCACCATGCGCGGTCGGTGCTTTTCAGTCTGGAAAAAATGCAGGGCGAACTGAGTGAATACGCCGATGGCGTGCGCGGCCACGTGCGGGTGCATGCCAGTATTTCGGCCATCGTGCAGTTTTTGCCTGAAGATCTGGGCGCTTTCATCCGCACCCACCCAGAAGTCAAAATTGACCTGGAAGAGCATTTAAGTACGGAGGTTGTTCGGGCGGTGGCTGCGGGCGCAGCAGATTTAGGCATTTGCAATATTGCCGATGGTGTGGGCGAGCTGCAAAGTTTGCCCTACCGCTCTGACAAACTGGTATTGATTGTGCCCAAAGGCCACGTTTTACGGGCGCAAGCAGCTATACATTTTGAAGCGTCATTGGACTACGACCAGGTCGGCCTACACACCAACAGCTCAATTTATATCGCCATGCAGCAAGCCGCCGCAGCCGTCGGCCGCACCATCAAACTGCGCATTCACGTGACGGGGCTAGACGCCATGTGCCGCATGATTGAAAACGG
>JAYWFR010000200.1:0-8920 GCA_043778695.1 Polaromonas sp.
CATCCACCGCCCGCACCTGCACTCCATGTTTGCGGGCGTCCTGCATCAACTGCGACGGCGAGTAAAAGCCCATGGGTTGCGAATTGACCAGCGCCGCGAAAAAACATGCCGGTTCATGGCACTTCAGCCAGCAGCTGACGTACACCAGCTTGGCAAAACTGGCGGCGTGGCTTTCCGGAAAACCGTATTCGCCAAAGCCTTCAATCTGCTTGAAGATGCCTTCGGCAAATGCCGCCTCATACCCGCGCTCAATCATCCGGCCGACCAGCCGGTCGTAAAAGCGCTTGACACCGCCCTTTCGCTTCCACGCGGCCATCGAGCGGCGCAAATCATCGGCCTCACCGGCGGTAAAGTCAGCCGCGACCATGGCAATTTGCATCACTTGCTCTTGAAAAATCGGCACGCCCAGGGTGCGGCCCAGGGCGCGGCGCAATTCTTCATTCGGATAAGTTTCCTCCGCCGGGTTGGCACGGCGCTTCAAGTATGGGTGCACCATGCCGCCCACAATCGGGCCGGGCCGCACTATAGCTACTTCCACCACCAGATCGTAAAAGCAGCGCGGCCTCAATCGCGGCAACATGCTCATTTGCGCGCGGCTTTCAATTTGAAAAACACCCACCGTGTCGGCTTCGCAAATCATGTCGTAAGTTTGCGTGTCACCCGACGGGATCTGGTGCATCTGCAAGTGCCCGCCGCGCCACTGGTCAATCAATTGCAAGCTGCGGCGAATAGCCGACAACATGCCGAGCGCCAGCACGTCAACTTTCAGCAGCCCCATCGCATCAAGGTCGTCTTTGTCCCACTGAATGATGCTGCGGTGTTCCATCGTGGCGGGCTGAATCGGCACCAGCCGCGACAACTTGGACTGCGTCAGCACAAAGCCGCCGACGTGCTGGCCCAAGTGGCGCGGAAAGCCGAGCAGCTGCACCGTCAGGTCGAGCCATTGCAAGACGGGCCCGGCGTCTTTCGCGTCGCTGATATTGGCTTCTTGCAGCCGCTGGGCCAGCAGGCCGCTTTTGTCAAACCAAAAGTTTTCTTTGGCGAACTGCTCAACCATCTCAGGCGCAATACCAAGGGCTTTGCCCACATCCCGAATCGCGCTGCGGGGCCGGTAGGTTGTAACTGTAGCGGCAATGGCTGCGTGCTCGTGGCCGTATTTGGCGTAAATGTATTGAATGACTTCTTCACGCCGCTGGTGCTCAAAATCTACGTCAATATCGGGCGGCTCTTTGCGCTCGCGGCTGATGAAACGCTCAAACAATAGCTGGCTTTCAGCCGGGTCTACCGCCGTGATGGCCAGGCAGTAGCACACGGCAGAGTTAGCAGCCGAGCCGCGGCCCTGGCACAAGATTTGGTGGTCGATGGCGAACTTCACGATGTCATGCACGGTGATGAAATACATGGCGTAGCCCAGCTCATCAATCAACGCCAGTTCGTGCTCAACCTGAGCCGCGATTTTTTCAGGCAGGCCCTGCGGGTAGCGTTGTTGCGCGCCGGCTTTGGTCAGGCGGCGCAGGCAGTCCATGGGCGATTCTTCGCGCTGCACCGCGCCTTGCGGATAGCGATATAAGTCGCGAATTTCATCGAGGTCAAAGGTGCAGCGCCGGGCAACTTCAAGCGTGGCGGCCAGCAGCTCGGGCGGGTACAGGCTGGCCAGGCGCATGCGGGGGCGCAGGTGCGCCTCGGCGTTGGGACTGAGGGCAAAACCGCAGTCGTGCACCGTACAGCCCAAGCCAACGGCAGTCAGCACGTCATGCAGCGGCTTGCGCGAGCGCACATGCATCAGCACTGCGCCTGCGGCGACCAGTGGCACGCCGGTTTGCTGGCTTAGGGTTTGCAGTTGTGCCAGGCGCAGCGCGTCATCCAGGCTTTGCAGTAGTTCGACGGCAATCCAGAGATTGGACACTCTCTTGCCTTGCGAGGAAGGAAAGATCGAAGTTCCCTCCCCTTTCGGGGGAGGAAAAATCGAAGTTCCCTCCCCTTTCGGGGGAGGGTTAGGGTGGGGGCAAGTGCAGAAAGACTGCAAGCATCGTGCGTGCCCCCATCCCTGCCTTCCCCCGGAATGAGAAGGAGTAAGAAATGACTGACCAGCTGGAACATCTCTATTAAATAGGTCTTTAGCCCAACAAATACGTGGGCGAGCAGCTTCTGTATTTATAGCGCCTTGCGGTAAGCAAAAGATAACTTCGCAATGTTGGAGGATGAACCAATCAGACTCTGGCGTGACCCGGTAGCTGCCTTTTTCCAGCAAGTCGCCAGCTGCTTTGGCTTGGGTAATGAACTCACACAAGTTGCCCCAGCCTTCAGCGTTATGCGGCAACACGACCAAGCAAAATGGATCTGCGCACTGCACCAAAAACTCAGCACCCGGCAGTAACTGTAGGCCGTGCTTTTTAGCCTCACCATGAGCGCGCACCACGCCAGCGACTGAGCATTCGTCGGTAATCGCAATCGCGCTGTAACCGAGTGCGGCGGCGCGCTCAACCAGTTCTTCAGCATGCGACGCGCCGCGCTGAAAGCTGAAGTTGCTGAGCGCGTGGAGTTCAGCATAGGCAGGTAATTTCGCGGATGATTTAGTGGGTATGGTCACGCAAACACCCCTTGTAAATACCATTCTCGTTGCGCTGCGTCTTGCGTGGCCAACGCCAAACGCTCGCTGTAAATCCACAGCAGCACGCCCTGGCTGCTGCGGTAAATAAAGTAGTCGCGCAATGCGGGCGCTATGTCGGCCCCATCAGCTAACAACCAGCCCGTGGCTTCCAGGCGCTGCGGTCCGGCCAGCTTGACGAGTGCACCCTGGTGCAGCGGCGCGCCTGCTTTGTTGGTCAGTTTTAAGGGCTGGTGCAGCAGCCAGGTAGGGAACAGCGCGTCGGTTTTGATGTCGTTTTGACTGTCTTTTAGGCCTCCAGCCGAATAAATACGGGCGCTAGCAGCTATTGATTTGGTAGTGACCTGAGCCCTGCCCTCGTCCGCAGTCTGCCAGCGCTGCATGGCCTCGGGCCGGTGGTCGGCCTGCGGTTGCCATACCTGCACACTGGCGGGGCCCAGTCGGGCGCTCAAGCGTTCAATAAATTGAGAGCTGCTAACGCCTTGCTGCTTGGGCTCAATCAGCAAGCTGGCGGTGGCTAGAGCAGCGTCTCGCAGGCTCACGGTTTCAAGCGACGCCAGCGTGATGCTGTGTACGGGCGCGCTTAACACCACTTGATTTAAACGCTCAGTAATCAGCCGCGCTACGTGCCGCAGGTCTTGCGCGGGTTGGGCGGTGCGCACCACCAGCTCGCCAGTGGGCGGCACGTCACGGCGCTTGTCTAAATGCCACACCAACTTGAGCGCGCACAGCCCGCTTTGGCGGCCCAGCAGCCAGGCGTGCAGCTGGGCCAGCAGCGCGTTGACGCCGGTCATGAGTGCGGGCGTGTGGATAACCAGCGCATCCAACTCGATTTTTTGTTCAAACTGCTCGGGCAGCACGTGCCACACATACGCCTCGGGCAGCGCGCCGCGGGCCTGGTCGAGCGCGGCGAGCAACCTAAAGCCAAAGCGCCGGGCCACGCCGTCTCGCGGCAGCCGAAGCAAATCGCCCCAGGTGCGGCAGCCCGTGCGTTCAAGCACGCTCAAGTGCGGGTGTGTGGCATTGAGCGTGTGCATGGGCATGTCGGCCACGTGAAGTGGAATTTTTTGACCTGCGCCAAGCAAACGCAGCCGCCCAATTGCTATTAAAGACGTAGCTGCTTGCCCACGTATTATATGGGCTACAAGGCTATTTTGCTTAAAATACGCATGTAGATCAGACTCTAGCAACGCCGCCAGCTTGTGCAACCCACCAAACAAGCGCAGGCTGCCCGAGACCTCTAGCACCACTGCGCTGCCGCACATCGCCACGCGCGGCGTGAAGCTGAGCGAAATGGCGCAGATGGCTTGTTGGGCTGCCTCAAGATTAGTAACCCGAGGCGCGACCGCCCTGCCCACGCCGCCAGGCACAGCCTCTTCCGTACTGGCCACAGGCTCAATGCTGCAAGCTTGCAGAGCGATCCAGCGCATGAAGCGGCTTTCTTAAAATTTCTGACATGTCAAACAGTGCGCTTTGGCGTTCTGGCTCCCGTTCAAGCTCATGCTGATGAACGCGCTCGCCGCTGGCAGCCAGCAGCGCGACCAGCCGGGGTGGGCGGGTGTCGATTAACACTGGCGCAGCTAAAGTCGGGCCGCGGCGCTTGAACACGTCAATTCGCAGGTTGTGCCCTGTCACGCTCGCAGCTTGCGATATGCCCGCCAGCTTCAGGCGAAGCGGCGCAGGCGACGAGTCGTGCTGCGCTGCTAAAGGCCTGAAGACAAACAGCAACTTGTCGTTGGCCAATGCCGCAATTTGCAGGCGCCGCAGGTGCGCGCCCCTGGCATCGGGCAGCCAGGCCAGCACTGCGCCTACGTCGGCGCACCCTAGAGCCTCACGCGTGGCCCACAGCATGGCAGGCGCATCATTTTTGGCGTTTTGAGAACGGATATTCAACACCCGCTGCATATTGAGCTGGCGCGCGCCCAGGGCCGGGCCAAACGGGCAATACGGCGCGCCCACCAGCACCACCAACGCGCTGGGGCTGGCCGCTTGCAACGTGCCTAATGCTGGCGCGACCAAACCCCATTCGTGATGGCCAGGTTGGGCCTGCAGCACCTCTGTCACCGCGCCGCACGGCCAGCCGCCGCCGGGCAGCACTTGGCTGAGTGCGGCGTAACCCGTGTTGATGGTCACAGCGCTAGCAGCGCCCAACTCACCTGCGCGCCAGACGTGGGCGAGCTGACTTAGCTGGGCAAGCTGGCTCAGCCGTGTCGGCTGGCTAGGCTGGCTAGGCTGGCTGGACTGGTCGCTACGGTGGTTGATGAGGAGCTGAATTGACAAAATAAAAAACCAAAAAAAAAGACCCGATAACTGTTTATTTATACAGTATTCTGATCTCTTTTTTAGCTTTAGCAAGCTTGTTATGCAACCCGGTTTAAAGCCGCGTCAAGCCGATATGCAGCGCTATCTTTTTGAAAATACCATGGCAACTGTTTATTTGACCGACACAAAAGTGGTCAGCGAATTTGTCAAAAATCCCCCGACCTACAGGTGATGCAGCCGCAGCAATCGGTTGAACTGCTGGCCGTATCAGCCGTGACAGTTGAGGAGGCGCATTTTGGTTTTGCCTGGCAGTCAAATGCAGGTAAATGCCATTTATTCAATGCGATGGTGCAAAGCCTGCATGCGGTCTGCCCCATCACCGAAGCAATTGCGCAGCATGCAGGCGTGCTACGCGGCCAATTTCAAGCACAAGACATCATTCGGGCGGCACCCGACATGCTGATTGCAGCTACCGCACAGGAGTACCAGCTGATCATTGCCACCCGCAATCTGCGCAATTTTGTGGGCTGTGGGATGCAGGTTTTAAATCCGTTTGAAGTGCGCGTGTAGCTGGCCAGCAGCCGCCCAGTACAACCCCCGTCTGAAACAGCGCATCTTCAGCGCCCGTCTCAACCTCCAACATCGCGTCCGCCACTGGGCACGTGTGATTAAAGCTTTTCGTGTGAGCAGGCATAGCGTCAGCCGTTATCGCTGGATGATGGACGATGAAAGGCTGCTGAAGTATCTACGCGTGAAAGTGGGCGTCTTGGTTCAGACCTGGAAAGTCAAGCGCCGCTTGAAAGCTGCGGTTACTAACTGCGATTACTAACTGCGATTACTAACTGCGATTATGAAATGCGATTATGAAGCACAGTTTTTGACGTGCCGCATTAATTATAATATCAACTACAGCTATGAACTTGATATTAATTATGATAGTTAAATTTTTGATTCGATTATTAGCAGTGCGCACCGGCTGATGCACGCTTTATTTTGCGTACCGTACCACTTACAGCATTGTCAGCCTTGTAACCAAGTTATCCTGTTTCTTACAACATATAACCAGATGACAGAATTGTCATCGATTAGAGATGCCGCTAGCAAGGCATTTAGTGCATGATTCTATTCACAGTATCAAAACCTTACTTGTAGGATAACCTTATGCCTAAACATAACTTATATTTATTGACGCGCATAGCTGCGCTGCTTGTAGCGGCACAAACCGCAGGGTGCGGCAGTGGGGGAGGATCTGACCCCGCCGCTGCTGCGCTCCCAACTGCCGCGCCTGCGGCAGCTAGCCCAACTTCGATCATCACGCTTGGCACTAGCACTTCACCCAGCACAAATGCGACAGTAGCCGGGCTCAGTTGTACAGGTGTTGGACCGGTACAAGCCATGTCGGCGGATCCAGACGTTGGAGCAGTTGATGTGTCCGAGTATTGTCTTGGGGTAATTAACGGATACAGGTCACAAAAGGGCCTTGAGCCCTACTACCTACAGTCCAAGTCGCCAGAAGCTGTGTGTTGTCAGGCAGCGGAGGCAAAAACAGCGGCAGAAACCGGTGGCCATGCAAATGGCGGCTGCGGCTGGAAGGCGCAAGGGTTATGTGGCGGTGGACGCAACCCAAATGGAACCGTTAAGGCCTCTGTGGACTATTGCCCAAAATTGTTTTATCAAGAGGGCCCCGCCGTGTTGCCAAGCTCAAACCACTACACCGCAATGATGGAAACATCCCCGCGCGGCGTGATGTGCAGCTTCTACGGCGTTTCCCGCGACAAACATGCCATCGTGGTTAACTATTACTGATATTTTTACCAATACCTTTCAGGAAAAAAATGAATATTGAAAACTTGCAAATTCCGTCCCGGGTCGCTTCTGTATTGATGCTTGCGCTTGTGGCAGCCTGCGGCGGCACATCTGACGCGCCGGGAGCCGTAGCAACCACACCGACAGCGGCCCCAATTACCCTCATTACAGCCGATGCGGTTGCAGCACCGGCTGTACCTTACGCGCCAGCAATACTTGACACACCAACTATTCCAGCTATTCCCGCCACACCTCCGCTGCCAGTAATATCCACCACTCCGGTTATACCTGCCACTCCGGTTATACCTGCCACCCCATCCACACCTGCAATTCCTGTAATTCCTGTAGCTCCCGTGATACCTGCCACACCGGTGATACCCATTACACCGGCCACACCCACTACACCGACCACACCAGCCGTACCAGCTAAGCCTGCCGAACCAGCTTCACCGGCTATTCCCGCACCCATAGTGATCCGGGATTGCCCGGCTGCAGTGGTGTCTTGGTCAGTTGCCGACAAAACTTGCAGTGCCACAGTAGCGGCGATAAATGGTGTTAGCGCGGTAGCAATTGATCTCGTGGCCCCAAATTTTGGTTCGGCCTCGTTTTTATGTACCAAGGGTGTTTTAGCGGCCAGCCCATCGGCTGCCGCTGCTACCTGTTTGAAAGCAGAGCTCTTGGAATCAAAAATGCAGGGTTACCTTTTAATTGACCGGCAGTCCGCGCCGAAAGAATACAGCGGCGGTTACTCTATGTATATGGCCGCTTGGCCGTTATATAACAAATACCCAGGTGCGGTGGCTCAGTCAGGTCTGGTAGGCACCTGGATGAACGCCTTTCTGCCCGAGCCCAAGCCTAAAGAATCTTATTCGACCATTGAAGGAGGCCTTGGCTGGTGGAACGACACGGTTTTTGGAACGGAGACGCCCAAGTTTCATATGGGCGGCGTAGCGACTGACTTCAGCGGTGTTTCCAACGGGCCTGGAATTGGCAGAGGCGACTGGAGCAAATTTAGCCAGCCCAGCGGCAAGTATGGCGTGGCACAGCTCAGTCCCCGATTGTTATGGCCACCAGACGGCCTGAATATGAAGCAAGGCACTAATGGTGAGCTGTTGGGTGTTGGCTATTTGCCGCTGCCGCTGACCAATATTAAGCCCACTACCGGTGGCAAAAACATTCCAACTGGCGACCTTTCCTGGACGCTGTTTTTAAACGCTGCCAACTTTAAAGGGCCAGCGGCGTTTTTCATGCCCTATTTTTGGTCTCGCTCAGCCATTGAGGGCTTAAAAAACAAGGATGGTTCGAATAAAGACACGCTAGGTAATCTCATGGATTCACGCTTGGCTGACTCCGACAAGGCGATGCAGATGGAAAACCAATACGTGCCCGCATTTCAATCAAACGATTCCAAAGGTAACACCTATGCGCGGGTTGCGCCCGTGCAGTTTCCACGAGACGCCAATGGCGATTCGATATTAATTAATCGTGCGCTGGTATTCAAAAAAAGCGCACTTTGGCCTGCGGTAGAGGCTTGGTTCAAGGGTGGCGGCCCAGTTGCAAGCAGCGAAATCAAAGTGAGTGAATCGTTTGAGCAAGCCTTTAACAAGAACCACGGTTCAACGTTGGCGATTTACCAAAACTCCACTCCCGATGACAAAAAAGTACGGATCGACTGGAGTTCCTTTTCAAAAGCAGCCAACGTAAACACCAGCACGCTGGGTTTTAGTTGGATCCAAAATCTGGTGTCAAAAACAGATATTGGCAACGGTTCGGTAGTTGCATTACCCGAATACTACCGATTGACCAAGAATGCTGCTGGCACTGCTGTGTGGTCAGTGGTACAAGCCAAGGATGTACCGACTGAAACCGGATTGGCATCGATTGAATTCAAACGTGGCGTGAGAGATAAGTCGCGCGTCTTCACCACACCGATTGACGATGCCAGCCCCTCAAACGCTACCAGCACTTGGAAAGTCCCCGGTCCTGCTAAAAATGCCGGTCCGTTCCAAGTTAAATTGGGCGATGGTACGACGGTCACATATTACTGGTACCTGTTTAAAAACCAGCCCACACTGCTTAACTCAGACTTGACCGAAGCAGAGCGCGAAGAGATTCAGCAGCGGGTAGAAAAACTGCACAGAGAGTGGACTATCGGCAAGGAGTATTTACCGGCACCCACCACTGGCAAATTGGCCGAAATTGACCCCGGTTTGATTGTCACGCCGCCAAGAGGTTTTGAGATTG
>JAYWFR010000201.1:0-3767 GCA_043778695.1 Polaromonas sp.
AGCTGACCTGCGTCATATTCAGGCAGCCCGTATTGCGACACAAAGCGCGCTGCCATCACACGCGGCAGCTCACTCATCTCGCCCCGCGTCTGCTCCACCCAGTCGCGTGCAATCATCAGCGGCGGCAAATCCGGGTCGGGAAAGTAGCGGTAATCCGCCGCATCTTCCTTGCTGCGCATGGACCGCGTCTCGCCCGTATCCGGATCAAACAGCACGGTGGCCTGCTGTATCGCTCGGCCATCTTCAATCTGCTCAATCTGCCAGCGAATTTCATAGTCCATCGCTTGCTGCATGAACTTGAAGCTGTTGAGGTTTTTAATCTCGCGCCGCGTGCCCAGCGCCGCACCGGGCTTGCGCACTGACACATTGGCATCACACCTGAAGCTGCCTTCTTGCATGTTGCCGTCGCAAATACCGATCCAGGTCACGATTTTGTGCAGCTCTTTGGCGTAGGCTACCGCTTCAAGAGAGCTGCGCATGTCCGGCTCGGTCACGATCTCCAGCAGCGGTGTACCCGCGCGATTCAGGTCAATGCCCGTCATGTCTGCAAAGTCTTCATGCAGCGACTTGCCCGCGTCTTCTTCCAGGTGGGCGCGTACCAGCCGCACGGTTTTCTTTTCACCCTCTAAAAAGAACTCAACCGCGCCACCTTGCACCACCGGAATTTCATACTGGCTGATCTGGTAGCCCTTGGGCAGGTCCGGGTAAAAGTAGTTTTTACGCGCAAACACACTGCTTTCAGCGATGTGCCCGTTCACCGCCAAGCCAAATTCAATCGCCCGCTGCACAGCGCCTTTGTTCATCACCGGCAGCGCGCCGGGCAAAGCAAAGTCAACCGCCGATGCGTTGGTGTTCGGCTCCGCGCCGAATGATGTGGATGCGCGGCTGAACAGCTTGGACTGCGTGGTCAGTTGGGTGTGGGTTTCAAAGCCGATGACGACTTCGTAGCCCTGGACAAGTAACGATTTAGCGCTGCTCATAACAAACCTCCGGGCTGACGCATATGCCAATCCGTCGCCATTTGAAACTCATGCGCAGCGCCCAGCAGCTGCGCCTCTTTGAAATAGTTGCCAATTAACTGCAAACCTACTGGCATTCCGTGTGCGCCAAAGCCTGCGGGAACGCTCATGCCGGGCAGGCCCGCAAGACTTGACGACAAGGTGTAAATGTCCGCCAAATAATTGGCCACTGGGTCAGTCTTGTTCTCGCCCATTTTCCAAGCTACCGTGGGCGATACCGGTCCGGCGATGATGTCGCACTGGGTGAATGCTTTTTGGAAGTCTTGTGCAATCAGGCGGCGGATTTTTTGGGCTTTGAGGTAATGCGCGTCGTAGTAGCCGTCTGACAGCACGTAAGTGCCAATCATGATGCGGCGCGTGGCTTCATCGCCAAAGCCTTCTGAGCGAGACTTTTTGTACATGTCGTTCAGATCTAGGTAGTGTGCGGCTCGGTGGCCATAGCGCACGCCGTCAAAGCGGCTTAAGTTGCTGCTGGCCTCCGCCGGGGCGATGATGTAGTAAACCGGAATCGACAGCTCGGTTAGCGGCAAATCGACTTCAACCAATGTTGCGCCCAGCTTTTCATATTCGGCCAGGGCCGCGTGCACGGCGGCCAGCACGTCGGGTGCACAGCCAGCGCCAAAAAACTGTTTGGGTAAGCCTATTTTCAAACCTTTTAGGCCTCTAGCGCTTTTATCATGTGCGCTAGCTGCTATTAAATAAGTAGCGTAGTCTGTGGTGGGCATGTCCAGCGATGTGGAGTCGCGGTCCAAATCTGGCCCGGCCATGGCGGACAGCAGCAAGGCGCAGTCAAGTGCGCTTCGAGCCATCGGCCCGGCTTGGTCTAGGCTACTGGCAAAGGCCACCATGCCGTAGCGCGAGCAGCGGCCATAGGTCGGCTTGATGCCGGTGATGCCGCTCAGTGACGCAGGCTGGCGAATCGAGCCGCCGGTGTCGGTGCCCGTTGCCGCAGGCACCAAACGTGCCGCCACGGCCGCTGCTGAACCGCCCGACGAACCACCAGGTATGCGGCTGGTATCCCACGGGTTTTTAACGGGAAAGTAGGCGCTGTTTTCATTGCCCGAGCCCATGGCGAACTCGTCGCAGTTCAGCTTGCCCAGCGTGACCATGCCTGCCTGCGCTAATCTAGCAACCACAGTCGCATCAAACGGGCTGCTGTAGTTCTCCAGCATTTTTGAGCCGGCTGTGGTGGGAAAGTCGCGCGTCACAAACACGTCTTTGTGCGCCAGCGGCACGCCCAGCAGCGGGGTACGCTCGCCAGCGGCCAAGCGCACGTCGGCCGCCTTGGCATGGGCCAATGACACATCGGCATCAACGGCTAAAAACGCGCCCAGCTGCTCGGTTTTGACTCTGGCCAAAAAGTGTTGGGTCACTTCGACGCTTGAGACGTCTCCCGCAGCTAGCTTGGTGGCCAGGCCAAACACGCTCAAATCGTGCAAATCGATATTAGAAAGATTCGTGCTCATTGGGCCCCCCTATTCGATAACTTTGGGCACTAAAAACAGGCCGCGCTCAACAGCAGGCGCGCTGCGCTGGCTGATGTCACGCAAGTTAGGCTCGCTGGCAATGTCGTCTCTCAGGCGCAAAGCCACGTCGCCTAGCACAGCTGCTGGGTGCGCCAGCGGCTCAATGCCGTCGGTGTTCACAGCGTCCAGTTGCTCCACCAGTTTGAAAAAACCGTTCAACTGGCTCAGGGTGCGCGCAGTTTCGTCTGGCCGCAGCTCAAGCCGCGCGAGATTGGCGACGCGGGCGATGTCGTGGGGTGTCAGTGCCATAGTTCGGGAAATAAAAGCGGATAAAAAACAGGTGAAATCAGGTGTAACCAGCGGCGAATCTGCTGCCAAATGCGGGATTGTCCCAGGGGGGATGCGGTATTATCCTGCCTTTGGTGTGGAATCGAAGTTACTTGCACCCTTTAGGCGCGTTTTGCGTGCTTAAAACGGGTTTTTAGCAAGTTTGGCCTTGATGTTGCACCCGCAGATTCATTACAAAGGCGCTGCCGCACCCCCAGTTTGCGCGGGCCTGAACCGGACTTTTGACCATGTTTGAAGCTTTTCGTCGGTACGTTTCCACCGACCTGGCCATTGACCTCGGCACCGCCAACACCCTGATTTACGTACGCGACCGCGGCATTGTGCTTGACGAGCCTTCTGTGGTGGCCATTCGCCACGAAGGTGGCCCACAAGGCCGCAAAACCATCCAGGCTGTCGGCCGCGAAGCCAAGGCCATGCTCGGAAAGGTGCCGGGCAACATTGAGGCGATTCGCCCAATGAAAGACGGCGTGATTGCCGACTTTACTGTCACCGAGCAAATGCTCAAGCAGTTCATCAAAATGGTGCACCCGCGCAGCTTTTTTAAGCCCAGTCCGCGCATCATCATTTGCGTACCCTGCGGCTCTACACAAGTCGAGCGCCGCGCGATTCGTGAAAGCGCTCTGGGTGCAGGCGCACGCGACGTGTTTTTGATTGAAGAGCCCATGGCTGCAGCCATTGGCGCTGGCCTGCCCGTGTCAGAGGCCAGCGGCTCGATGGTGGTGGACATCGGCGGCGGCACAACTGAAGTCGGCGTGATCTCGCTAGGCGGCATGGTGTACAAAGGCAGTGTGCGTGTGGGCGGTGACCGCTTTGACGAGGCCATCATCAACTACATTCGCCGCAACTACGGCATGCTGATTGGTGAGCCGACGGCTGAAGCCATTAAAAAGAACATCGGCTCGGCTTTTCCGGGCTCTGAAGTCAAGGAGATGGA
>JAYWFR010000202.1:0-3766 GCA_043778695.1 Polaromonas sp.
ACGGTGTGGCGTTTGACCATGTGGCGGTCGAAGGCATGTTGTTTGACATCGAGGCAAAAATTGTTCGCAGCCAAATTTTGGCAGGCGAGCCACGCATTGACGGCCGCGACACGCGCACTGTGCGTGCGATTGAAATTCGCAACTCGGTGTTGCCGCGCACCCACGGCTCAGCCCTGTTCACACGTGGTGAAACCCAGGCGCTGGTCGTCACCACACTCGGCACCGAGCGCGACGCGCAGCGTATTGACGCGCTCTCCGGTGACTACGAAGACCGCTTCATGCTGCACTCCAACATGCCTCCGTTCGCCACCGGCGAAACGGGCCGTGTCGGTTCACCCAAGCGCCGCGAAATTGGTCACGGCCGTCTGGCCAAGCGCGCGCTGATTGCCGTGCTGCCAAGCAAAGAAGAATTCCCGTACACCATGCGCGTGGTGTCAGAAATCACTGAGTCCAACGGCTCATCGTCGATGGCTTCGGTCTGCGGCGGTTGCTTGTCGTTGATGGATGCTGGCGTGCCGATGAAAGCCCATGTGGCCGGTATCGCCATGGGTTTGATCAAGGACGACAACCGCTTTGCCGTACTGACCGACATTCTGGGCGACGAGGATCATTTGGGCGACATGGACTTCAAAGTCGCGGGCACCACATTCGGCATCACCGCGCTGCAAATGGACATCAAAATCCAGGGCATCACCAAAGAAATCATGCAGGTCGCATTGGCCCAGGCCAAAGAAGCGCGCATGCACATTTTGGGCAAGATGCAAGAAGCGATGGGCGCGGCCAAAACTGAAGTGTCTGACTTCGCCCCGCGCCTGTACGTGATGAAAATCAACCCCGAGAAGATTCGTGATGTGATCGGCAAAGGCGGCGCGGTGATTCGCGCATTGACCGAAGAGACCGGTACACAGATCAACATCGAGGAAGACGGCACCATCACCATTGCGTCAAACGACAGCGCCAAGGCCGACGAGGCCAAGCGCCGCATTGCTGAGATCACTGCCGAACTGGAAGTTGGGAAAATCTACGAAGGCCCTGTCACCAAAATTCTGGACTTTGGTGCGCTGATTAATTTGCTGCCAGGCAAAGACGGTTTGCTGCACATCAGCCAGATTGCACATGAGCGTGTCGAGCGCGTGCAGGACTACCTCAAAGAAGGTCAGATCGTCAAAGTCAAGGTCATGGAAACCGACGAAAAAGGGCGTGTCAAACTGTCGATGAAGGCACTGCTAGACCGCCCAGCGCAAGATCAGGCTCGCGGTTAGTTTCAGTTGGTCATTGAGCTGCTATTTATTTTATAGCTACTAGCGCCTGATTTAATTGAGCTAGTGGCATAAAACAACCCTGACTGAAGCTGAAATTGCATGAAAACTGTTGAAATTAGCGCTTTTGGCGCCCCTGAGGTACTGCGTCTGGCTGAACGGCCTGCGCCCGTAGCGGGTGCGGGCGAGCTGCTGATTCGTGTCAGTGCATCAGGCATCAATCGGCCTGATGTGTTGCAGCGCACGGGCAACTACCCCGTGCCGCCGGGTGCGTCGGATATTCCAGGGCTCGAGGTTGCGGGCGTGGTTGTCTCTGGCGACGCGGCTGCCATTGCTGAGGCAGGCTTCAAAGTCGGCGATCGCGTTTGTGCGCTGGTGGCCGGCGGAGGGTATGCAGAGCTGTGTGTAGCGCCCGTGGGGCAGTGCTTGCCAGTGCCTGCTGGGTTCACGGATATCGAAGCAGCATCTTTGCCAGAAACCTTCTTCACTGTGTGGAGTAATGTGTTCGAGCGGGCGCACCTTGCCAAGGGCGAAACGTTGCTGATTCAAGGCGGCTCCAGCGGCATTGGCGTGACGGCGATTCAAATTGCCAAGGCCATCGGTGCTACGGTGATTGTGACGGCTGGCAGTGATGAAAAATGCGCTGCATGCATTGCGTTGGGCGCAGACCATGCTATCAATTACAAAGACACTGATTTTGTCGAGGAAGTCAAAAAGCTGACGAATGGCAGAGGCGTGAATGTCATTTTGGACATGGTCGCTGGCAGCTATGTGGCGCGTGAAATTGAATGCATGGCTGAAGACGGTCGCCTGGTCATCATTGCCGTGCAGGGCGGCATCAAGGCTGAGTTCAATGCCGGTTTGGTACTGCGCAAACGCTTGACGATCACCGGCTCAACACTGCGCCCGCGCTCGATTGAATTTAAAACGCGAATAGCCAAAGCCTTGAGAGAAAAAGTTTGGCCGCTGCTGGAAAGTGGTGCCATCAAACCGGTGATTCACAGCACGTTTGCCGCTGGTGATGCGGCCAAAGCGCACACGCTGATGGAGTCGAACCAGCACATTGGCAAGATTGTGTTGACTTGGGATGCAGCGTGAAAAAGCTGATTGCAGGCAACTGGAAAATGAACGGCAACCTGCCTGCCAACGATGCCTTACTGGCGGCGTTGGCTAAGGGTTTAAGCGTCAAACCGGCTTGTGATGTTGCAGTTTGTGTGCCTGCGCCTTACTTTGCACAAGTACAGTCGCTGAGAATCACCGCGATTGAGTTGGGTTCCCAAGATGTGTCGGCTCACACGCCGGGTGCCTACACAGGCGAAGTCAGCGCTGCGATGCTGAAAGATTTTGGCGTGCGCTACGCCATCGTCGGCCATTCAGAGCGCCGCCAATATCACGGTGAAACCGATGCGCTGGTCGCTGACAAGGCCAAAGCCGCCTTGGCTGCTGGCATTACTCCCATCGTCTGCGTGGGTGAAACGTTGGCTGAACGCGAAGCTGGGCGTACCGAAGAAATCGTCAAACGCCAATTGGCGGCGGTGATTCACACGAACGGCCACTGCATCAGTGAAATTGTGCTGGCCTATGAGCCAGTTTGGGCCATCGGTACCGGTAAAACCGCTTCACCTGCTGAGGCGCAAGCCGTTCACGCCGTGCTGCGTGGCCAGCTCAAAGCGGCGACTGACCAGTCAGCACGCGTGAAAATTTTGTACGGCGGCAGCATGAACGCCGCCAACGCAGCCAGCCTGCTGGGTCAGCCGGACATTGACGGTGGCTTGATCGGTGGTGCATCACTCAAAGCCGCAGATTTCTTATCAATTATTGCTGCAGCTCAATAAATACGGGCGCTAGCAGCTATTAAATCAGGAGTAAATAAACATGAATGTGATATTAACCATCGTCCTCGCGATACAAATGCTGTCGGCCATTGGCATGATTGGCCTTGTTTTGGTGCAGCACGGCAAAGGTGCTGACATGGGTGCAGCTTTCGGCAGTGGCGGCTCGGGCAGCCTGTTTGGTGCCAGCGGCAGCGCCAACTTTTTGTCGCGCTCGACTGGCGTGCTGGCCGCCGTATTTTTTGCCTGCACGCTGGCGTTGGCATATTTTGGCAATGCCCAGCCTCGCTCGTCAGGCAGCAGCGTGCTTGAAAAAGCTTCGGTGCTTGCGCCAGCGCCGGCTGCCTCAGCCGCCACGGGTGCAGCGCAAATCCCTGGAACCAGCGCGCCCGCTGCCAACAACGCTGCTCAGGCTGTTGTGCCAGCAGCGCCCGCACCCGCAGCGTCTGGCGTCGGCCAAATCCCAACGAAATAAAGAGGGAGATAGCTTTTCCTCACTGGGGAGGAAGGAGATTTCAGGGTAAACTCCTAGTGAGTTGGAATAGCGAAATTTCTCTTGTTTCCTCACGCTATTTAGACATTAAAAAACCGCGGACGTGGTGAAATTGGTAGACACGCTATCTTGAGGGGGTAGTGCCGAAAGGTGTGCGAGTTCGAGTCTCGCCGTCCGCACCA
>JAYWFR010000203.1:0-8873 GCA_043778695.1 Polaromonas sp.
AGTAGAAAATGCCGTGCTCAATGCCACTATTGAAAACCAAACTCAAAAACGACTCACCGCCATCACTTTAAATTGCTCTGCCGCCCAGGCTCCTAGCGCCCGTATTTATTGCATTTCAGGCACTTTTAGCTGCTAATTTCAGCCAAAAACGGCTCACACAAACTCACCCTGGCGCAGCCATTTGGTGGCAATCCACTTTTCACCCGCTTGCACAGGATCGCCGCCGTGCAATGACTTGCTTGACGGGTGCGCTACGGCATAGCTGAAGAACACCGCTCGCCCCTTTAGCGGCCTGACGCTTAAACCCAAGTCCGGAAACATGGTGGCCCCGCCTGACTCGGGTTCTTGCAGATACATGATGAGTGTGCCTACGCGCTGGCCGCCGCGCGTCAGCAAGGCTGGCGTGCCGGCTTCCTTGGGGTCAAAGTAGTCGAAATGCGGCAGGTACTGTCCGCCTTGTGTGTAACGCAATATTTGCAAGCCTTCGCCATTTTTGACCGGCCAGTGCAGCGCCTTGGCAATACGGGCCTCCACCCGCTGCACCACCTCAGTTTCTGAACGCTCGTAAAACATGCCCTGGCTGGTGCGGGCGGCGTGCAGCATTTCTGCCCCGGTGGCTACATCCACCGTGTGCGACACCGACAGGCGTGGCCTGGCGGCGTCGACCAATGCGTCGCATTCAGCATGGGTTAAAAAATTGCCGAACACCACCACTTCGGGCTCATGCTGGCGGTGAATTACTTGCAGCCACTTGTCGCCGCCGTCAATGGTTTTGCCCGCTTCGCCCGGGGCGGGGCAGGGCAAGGGTTGGCTAGATTCAAGGCCAAGGTCAAGCATTGATGCGTCTCCTGAAAACCAGGCGGTCGGGCCCGGATTGATCTTCTGTAAATTGATAGCCTTCAGCGCTGAAGCCTTGCAGTTTTTTAATGTGGGTGATTTTTTTATCAATCGCGTAGCGCACCATCAGCCCGCGCGCCCGCTTGGCGTGAAAACTGATGATTTTGAATTTTCCACCGATTGGGTCGCTTTTGTAATCTTCAAACACGCAGCTCACCACGCGTGCTTTGAGCGCTTTTAAATCCACCGCTTTGAAATATTCCTCACTGGCCAGGTTCACTACGATAGGCGCAGCAACGCCAGCCAGTCGTTCATTGAGATAGTTTGAAAGTTGCGCGTCCCAAAACTCATAGAGATTTTTGCCTTTGGCCGTCGTAAGGGCCGTACCCATCTCCAGCCGATACGCCTGCATCAAATCAAGTGGCCTGAGCACGCCGTATAAGCCGCTCAAGATACACACATGCGCCTGCGCCCAGTCCAGCTGCGCTGCGCTCAACGTTTTGGCGTTCAGGCCTTCGTACACGTCACCGTTAAACGCCAGCACCGCTTGCTTTGAATTTTTGGTTGAGAGTCTTTTCGACCATGCTTGGTAGCGCGCTACGTTCAGGCCCGACAAACTGTCAGACAGCGACATCAAGCTGCTGATTTGCGCTGGCGATTTGGTTTTAAGAACATCGATGAGCGCTGCCGACTGCGCTTTAAAAAGTGGCTGCGTGTGGGTGCTGACTTGCGGCGGCGTGTTGTAGTCCAGTGACTTGGCGGGGGAGAGTAAAAACAGCATGAAGGTAATAAATGAAAAAGTGATGCTCGCACTTTACTTGACCTGCGAAAGCGTTGTTGCGCGCGGCTTAGCGACATTTAAAAATTACGATACAGTAAATCAATTACGTATAGTAGAATTTCAAAATGACCACGCTCCCACCCCCTGCACCCATTCAACAGCTGCACCACTACGCCTATCGCGCTAAAGATGCGGAGGAGACGCGGCATTTCTATGAAAACATTTTGGGCTTGCCGCTGTTTCATATCATTCAGAGCGACATCGTGCCGAGCACTGGCGAATATTGCCCCTACACCCACTTTTTCTTTAGGCTGCAAGACGGCTCATTCATCGCGTTTTTCGACCTGGGCGACGACCAGGCGGCGCTGCCGTCGCCCAACACACCCTTGTGGGTCCATCACATTTCTTTTCGCGTCAACACCGTGCCCGAGCTGGAGGCGATGAAGGCGCGGCTACAAGCCGAGGGTGTTGAGGTGCTGGGCGTTACCGATCACCACATCTTCAAAAGCATTTACTTTTTTGACCCCAATGGCGTGCGGCTGGAGCTGACCGCTCAGCTCGCAGACGACGCGCAGATGCAAATTCAAAGCACCACGGTGCACGCACGGCTGGCGGAGTGGACGGCGCGCAAGGAGCAGTGGCGGGCCGAGCGGGCGGTGAGTGTTTAATCTTCGTACTATTTATTTGATAGCTGCTAGCGCCCGGTTTATATGGGCTATAGCCTTAAAATATAGATAGAAATTCAAAAATGTCTAGTGTTTATAAAAAAGTCAGCGCCGCCAGCGGCTACGAGTTCTCATGCGGCACTGGCTACCAGCTGCCTGAATACCCGTTCACAGCACCGCCAGAGTTGGGCTGCAACCAAGCAGCGCATCACAACATTGTCATCGTCGGCGGTGGCCTGGCAGGGTTGACGCTGGCCAACGCGCTGGCGCAGTACGGCGTCAACGCCATTTTGCTGGACGAAGACAACACCGTGGGCGTTAAAGGTGCGTCGTCGCGCGGCATTTGTTATGCGCAAAAAACGCTGGAGATATTCAAGCGGCTAGGCATTTACCAGCGCATAGCCGCCAAAGGCGTGCAGTGGAGCGTAGGCCGCACCTTTGCTGGCAATGACGAGGTGTATTCGTTTGACTTGGCATTAGCAGCGACCCATAACGTGAGCGCGCAGCCGCCGTTCATCAATATTCAGCAGTTTTATGTTGAAGGTTTTTTGGTGGAGCAGCTGTACCAACAACAAAACCAAAGCGTGGAGCTGCGCTGGAACAACCGCATCACCGCTTTTGCGCAAAACGCCGACTTCGCTACGCTGAACATCACCACACCCGCAGGCGACTACCAAATTAAAGCCACCCACGTGGTCGACTGCAGCGGCGCACGCAGCCCGTTTCGAGCCTGGGTAGCGGCCAGCGTGACTGCTAAAAAAGGTGACGACCGCTGGTGCATTGCCGACGTACGCTTTAAAAACCCGCCGCCAGTGGAGCGCCACACCTGGATAGAAGCGCCGTTCAACGAAGGCCGCGCGGTTTGGCAGCACCTGATGGCTGACGGTGTATGGCGTATTGACTACCAGATGCGGCCAGACGCTGACCCTGAAGAAGTCAGCCGTGAAGACGTGGTGCGCGAGCGAATTAACTTGCAGTTTTTGGGCCAACTGGGCCGCAACGTGCCGCATGACGAGTACGAGATTGTGTGGGTCGGGCCCTACGCCTACCGCAGCGAATGCTTGGACCAATTGCGCTACGGCCGGGTGTTTTTTGTCGGCGATGCGGCGCATGTGGTCAGCCCGTTTGGGGCGCGCGGCGGCAACTCTGGCGTGCAAGATGCTGACAACCTGGCCTGGAAGCTGGCCGCAGTTAGCAATGGCAGCGCTTCAACATCCCTGCTGGCCAGCTACCACCACGAGCGCCATGAAGCGGCCGAGCACAACGTGCGGGTGACCAACCGCACCGCACGATTTTTGCGCCCTGCCGATGGGGCTGAACGGGTGTTTCGCAGCGCTGCCATCAGCTTGGCCAAGCGCCATGCGTTTGCGCGGCTTCTGGTCAACACTGGCCGCATGTCAGCGCCCAATGTTTACAGCCAGTCCCCGGCCTGCAGCGCGGGCGGCGGCTATGCGGTGCAAAATATGGCGCTGCTCTGGGCTGACGGCAGCAAAGGCGATCTGGCCGACCTGCTGGCCTGGGCGCAGGGCCGGTTGCTGTTGTTGGTGTTTGGTGAGCTAACAACTGGTCAACTAAGGCGAGCGGCTGCGTTGGCATCAGGCAATGCGGGCCTGTGCGTGCAAGTGGTTGGCTCGGGCAGCAAGGCCTTGGCCAAGGAGCATGTGCACGACTTCAACGGTGCCTTGTCTGCGTGCACCGGCAACGCCATGTGGACATGGCTGCGCGGTGACGGGTACATCGTAGGCAGCGGCCAGCAGATTGATGGGTCAATTGACTCTGCCGCAAAAAAAGCCCATGGACACGCGCCATGAATTCACAACCTAACCTTGAAGATGCCGACGGTTTCTACGAGCGCTTGCTGGATGCGCACCAGGGCTTGAGTCGTGAGCAATCTGAAAGCCTGAATGCCCGGCTGGTGCTGGTCATGGCCAACGTGATTGGCAGTGCTGAGCAGCTGGCGAGGTGTTTAGACGCTGCGGCAAAAGAATAATTTTGGCAACAGCTCCGGCACACTTGCAGCAAATCTGAAAAAGGTGCATTCTCTATAAACGCGCGGTCTATTTCGCCCGGCGCGCTTTGGAGATTTAACATGCGAGCCTTGACTGCACCACTGATCTTGCTGCTGCCCCTTGCGTTTGGCGCAGTGTTCCCGGCCCAAGCGGCTTCTGCAGCAGCACCCGGCGCGCAAAGCATCATGGACGCCATGGCCAAAGCCAACGCGGCTGTGGTCGGCGTTAGGGTCAAAGCGGTAGAAGGCGCTCGGTCAGCTCGCACGCTGGGGTTGAACCGTTCCGGGTCCGGCGTGGTAATTGGCAACGACGGCTTGATTTTGACCATCGGCTACTTGATGCTGGAGGCTGAGCAAATCGAGGTCATTACCCAAGAGGGCAGAGCGCTGCCCGCCGTTGCTGTGGGGTATGACCTGGCAACCGGCTTTGGCCTGATCAAACCCTTGTTGCCGCTGCGCGGCGTCAGCCCGGTGGTGCTGGGCAGCCAGCAAAGCTTGAAAGCCGGTGAGCCGTTGATGGCCGCCACAGGCAGCAGTGGCGCGGGAGTCAACGGGGGCGATGGCGGCGTGAGCTTGACGCGCCTGGTTAGCCAGCGGGCTTTTTCAGGCACGTGGGAATACCATTTAGACAGCGCCTTGTTTACTAGCCCACCAGTCAGCTCAAGCGGCGGCAACCACAGTGGCGCGCCGCTGTTCAACGGCAAAGGCGAGTTGATGGGCATTGGCTCGCTGTTTGTGTCGGACGCCCTGGGAGAAAATAAACGCGTGCCCGGCAACATGTTTGTGCCGATTGATCTGCTCAAACCCATCCTGGCCGAGATGCAGCAACTGGGCAGCAGCAAACAAAGCAACCGTGCCTGGCTAGGCGTCACGTCCAGTGACCAGGGCGGGCGCATTCAGGTAGTGCGGGTGGCCGAGGGCAGCCCGGCAGAAGACGCAGGCATCAAGCCTGGTACGGTGGTGCAAGCGATTGATGGCGTAGAAGTGACCACGCTGGAAGCGTTTTACAAAAAGCTATGGGCCAGCGCGTCACCAGAGCAGCCCTTAAAGCTGACAGTGCGCGAGGAAGGAGAGGTCAAAACCATCGACATCACCCCGCAAAACCGAATGCTGAGTTTAAAAAAGCCTGCGGGGATTTGATCTGAAAACTTAACTACTCGGCACGATTTTGTCTGACTCCCTCCCCTTGCCTAGAGGAGGGTTGGGTGGGGGCAAGCGCAGAACCAAAGCTCGGCATTCGCGTGCGCCCATCCCGATTTTCCCTGGGCAAAGTGAAGGGGTAGCAGGGATCTGAGTAGTTACCCGATGACGTCAGCTGATTTAACCGGGAACTGGCTCATATGCTAGGTTGTTTATAGCAAGATGTGGTTGTATCTAGGGGTCTTCAGCATCAAACTGATTGAAATGTCTCATCATGAACCGGGTGACTTTGCATACGCACCGTTTAGACGACAGCTGCATTGACCCACTATTCTGTACATTTAAAACGTACATGTTATAAAAATATGTCTACATCAATCGCCCAATCTCGCCAACAATTGTCAGCACTGATCAGCACCGATCAGTGCCGCACAAATGACTCCGCAAGTCATCACCAAGCGCAACAAAGCGATTGCGGTACTGGTCTCGGCTGACTACTTCACACGCACTGAAGCCGCCGCCGCAAAGCCCGACGACACTTTTTTCAACCGATTGATGCAACTGCGGGCCGAGCACGCAGCGTCAAACGATGGCGGCATTCCCGGTGTTGATACGCCCCGCCTGCAGGCGCGGACGCGTGCCAACGCCTTTGTTGACGCTGACTGAAGCAGATTTTTTCATGGCACAAACCATTTATCTGCTGGACACCAACGTCGTGAGCGAATTTATTAAAAAATCACCCGACCAGCAAGTCTTGAGTTGGCTGCAAGGTGCGTGGCTACAGGCGGTGAGCGCGATCACGGTTGAAGAGGCCAACTACGGCCTGGCCTGGCAACCCAACCCCGCCAAACTGGCGTTGATCAACGGTGTTTTTGACCAGCTGCATGCCCTGTACCCGATCAAAGAAGCTATCGCCAAACGCGCGGGCATCCTGTGCGGTCAATTTCAGGCGCAAGGTATCACTCGCAGCCCGCCCGACATGCTGATAGCGGCAACAGCGCAAGAACACCAGCTGGTACTTGTGACGAGAAATACACGTGATTTTTTGGGCTGCACAGTGCAGTTGGTGAATCCGTTTGAGTCATTCACCCGTTGATATTGCTATCGTTTCAGCAAGCTGCTAGCGCCCGTATTTATTGACTTGGAGCATTCGCAGGTCGGGTTAGTCGTCGGTGCGTAACCCGACGAATGCAGAGCAGCGTTAAGGATCGCCGCTGCCGGGTTACGCGTTGCTAACCCGACCTACTTCGTCTAATCGCACCGTACCGGTCAACCGGTGGTACTTCTCCCACAGCATCGGTTTGCTCTCAACGACTTGCGGATTCACCGGGATGCAGGCCACCGGGCAAACTTGCACGCACTGCGGCTCTTCAAAGTGGCCGACGCATTCGGTGCATTTGTTCGGGTCAATCTCGTAAATGTCTTTGCCCATGTAAATGGCCTGGTTCGGGCATTCGGGCTCGCACACATCGCAATTGATGCATTCGTCGGTGATCAGCAGCGCCACGCTAAACCGTCCAAGCTTTGTTCAGGGCGACCAGCACGTCTGGGGTGACCATTTGGCTGACGTTACCGCCCAGTTTGCTGATTTCACGCACCAGCGTGCTGCTGATGCAGGCCAGGTGCGCTTCGGGCAGCAAAAAGACGGTTTCAATCTGGGGCGCCAGTTTGCGGTTCATGGCGGCCATTTGAGCTTCGTAGTCAAAGTCAGACACGTTGCGAATACCGCGCACCACGGCTTGGGCATGGTGCGCTTTGCAAAAATCCATGATCAGGCCGTCAAATGGCAGCACCTTCACATTTGCTATATTTTTAGTAGCTGCTTGCGCAGACGATACACGCTCTTCAAGGCTAAACATTGTTTTTTTATGGTGCGCAACAGCCACCGCAATGATGAGCAGGTCAAACAATCCAGCGGCGCGCATGACCACGTCCAGGTGGCCAAGGGTGATGGGGTCAAAGGTGCCGGAATAGACGGCGAAGCGCTGCGGTGTTGTCATCTTTAAATTATGCGCGCTCAGTCGCTCTCAGACGCTTTGGCCAGTAAATGAAAATGTACTGCTCCGGCTTTGCCAAAGCGGTGCACTTTGAGCCCGAACGGCGCTAGCTCCTCATCCGCCCACGGCTTGGGGGCTTCCAGGTAGACAAAGCCAGTCGGGCCGATGGCCAGTGCCGCGGCTTTTAAGGCGGTCTCATACTGGTTTGACTCGAACGGCGGGTCTAAAAACACCAGCTGCAAGCTGCCTGAGGCGCTTCGGCGCAGCAGGCTGACGCCGTCACCGCGCTCAACTTTCACCATGCTGGCCTTGAGCTTGATTTGCAATGCTGTGAGCTTGTCCGCCAGCGCGGCGTCTTGCTCAAAAATCAGCACCTCAGCCGCGCCGCGTGAGGCCGCTTCAAAACCCAATACGCCGGTGCCAGCAAACACGTCAGCGCAGCGCCAGCCGCTCAAGTCTTGGCCCAACCAGTTGAACAGGGTTTCGCGCACCCGGTCAGGCGTGGGGCGCAGGCCGGGTTGGTTGGCCACAGGTATTTTGCTGCGCTTGTACTGCCCGCCGATGATGCGGACTTCGCCGGGCGGAATGGTTTTTCGGCCAACAACTTTGCCTGATTTGGCAGGTTTTTTGGTGGCGTCTTTTTCAGGCTTTTCAGTGGCGACTTGTGGTGTGTATTTCATGAAATCTACGGTTTAGCGCCTAAAACGACGGTCACCATTTTGTCAGGTTGCAGCTTGGCCGCCATCGCCGCCTTGATGTCGCTGGCGGTGACTTTTTCAACCTGCGCTTGCCAGGTGTCTAGGTAGTCCAGCGGCAAGTCGTTCCACGCAATGTTGCTGATGTTGCCCAGCAGCTTGCGGTTGCTGTCAATCAGCAGGGCAAAGCCGCCAATCAGATTGTCTTTGGCGGCTTTGACCTCTGCCTCGGTCGGGCCGCTGGCCACAAACTCTTGAATCACCTGGCGCGTGACAGCCAACGCTGCGGCGGCCTGATCAGGCCTGGTTTGCAGGCTGACGGTAAAAGCGCCTGCATGCAGGCCCGGGGCAAAGCTGCTGTACACGCCGTACGTCAGGCCGCGCTTTTCACGCACCTCGTTCATCAGGCGGGACACAAAACCGCCGCCGCCCAAAATGTAGTTGCCTACCAGCATGGTGAAAAATGCAGGGTCGTTGCGTTTGTAGCCCGGCTGGCCGACAAGTACCTGCGCTTGAGCCGCATCAAAAGCAATCGTTTGCTGCGCTGGCTGACTCAGCGGCGCTACCTCTGCGACCGGTGCTGGTGTCGGCAAACTGGCGCAGGCCATTTGCGGCAGCTGCGCCAGCAAGGCGCTGGCAATTTGCTCGGCTAGAGCACGGTTGACGGCCCCCACCAGGTTGATGCGGGCCCGGCAAGCGACCACACTGGTGGTGTAGAAGGCACGCATATCTGGCACGCTGACGTTGGCC
>JAYWFR010000204.1:0-21612 GCA_043778695.1 Polaromonas sp.
CTAAAAAGGCCACTGAGGCAATTGAATTTACAGCTTCTGCATTGGCGCCTATCAAAATTAGTGCGCTGGCGCTTGACTTTCAAGACGGTATCTGACCCCTTTGTGGCTTGACCCCTTTGTGGCTGTGTGGCTGTGACCCCTTTGTGGCTGCGGTTTCCATCCGACTTCATGTTTCAGCTCACTGCCGAGGAGGCCGATTCTTTAAGGTCGCAAATTGCGACCTTAAACACGACAGCCAGCGGGCGCGGCCAGCACCGCAAATACCTACCTTACGTTTTTACCGAGCACGGCACCATCATGGCCGCGATGGTGCTGGCCAGCCCGCGTGCAGTGGAGGTGTCGGTGTATGTGGTGCGGGCCTTTGTGCGCCTGCGTGAGGCGGCTGTGCAGCACAAGGACTTGGCTGAGCGGCTGGCCAGCCTGGAGGAGAAGACGGAATCGCTGGCTATGTCGCATGACACCTTTAGCCGCAATACGCGCGCCCAACTTCGTCAGGTGTTTGATGCGCTGCGGGAGCTGACCACGCCGCCTGAACCGGCCAAGCGGCCTATCGGGTTTGTGACGCATCAAGATAAGCCTGGCAGGCCGACTGGCACCAAGGCTAAGGCGGCCGGCAAGAAGGCGTAGCACCAACACAGCGGCTAAAAAATAAAGCCACCTTGAACTCCACAGCTTTAGCGGCTATGGGGTGGCGGGTGGCTTTTTTTATTAAAGATTAAGAGAGAAATAGGCTGCCAGCCCAATTGATATAGGCGCTAGCAGCTACTGAATTTGTAGTGAATGGTGTTGTTGAATTCTGCATTTCAAGACTTGACGCCCAACTGAGCTGTCTTTATTCCGGCATATGAATTGCGATCATGTCGGGAGGTCTCAAGCTTGGATGCTGTGAGTAGATCAGCTCCCACACTTCAATATCTATATCTGCAATCGCAGATGCAAAAACAAGTTGCGTTTTCTTTTTCAAAATGTCGTCATCAGCGTTGTTGGCGATATACAACGCCTCGTTAGCATGCGTCACGATAGCTTTTAGATGTTCATCTAGCTTTTTGGCGTTTTCGAAGTTCATTTGATATGCCTGTAGTTAAATCGCAAAACCATACCGAGCAAGGCAACGCCGTAGGCAGGCTCTGTAAGGACCAAAATTATCCCTTCTGCCTGGAATATCAAGCTCAAACGAGCACTGTGCCTGGCACTTATTTTGTGCACTGACTCGGTCATTAGCCGCACATAACTCAGGCTGCTCAGCTCTTGGGGACATGCTGCCTGTGTCGTTAGCAGGTGTAGCAAGCAGTCCAGTTGGATCAGTCTTACTTAGCGGATTCCCTTCAACATACCCAAATCGATTCAATCCCCCACCGAGGCCGATAGGGTCAGCTTGGGTGTACCGCCCGGTCTTAGAGTCATAAGAGCGGAAGTAGTTGTAATTCAAGCCAGACTCTTTGTCAAAGTACTGCCCAGGAAAGCGCAAGTTAAAGGTCAACGCTGTGCCGTTGTTTTTGTCGTCGTCACCCGCTTCATCGTTGGATGTTACTTTGAAGTAGTTCTGCACTGTCGTTGGTGCGTTGTCCCCGAACGCGCTGTAGGCCCATTGCCATACCGGTTTGTTGAACCTGTCAGTGATGCGCCTTGGCGTGCCCAGGTGGTCGGTGTGCACGGCATAGGTGTTGCTGATACCGTTGGTGTTCAACACCGCACCCACCAGCTCTGTCCCCCCGCCGGGTGTGGGCAGCCAGATGTATTCAATCGTGCCGTTGCTGCTGGCTCCACCATTGCCGTACTCGCCCATCAAATTGCCTGCTTCATCATAGGCATAGGCGGTACCAAGCTTGGCTTTGTTAGCAGCGCTGTTGGCGTTGTTAAACATCCAGCCAAACTTGCTTTTAAGCCAGGCCACATACGCTGCCCCACTTTCTTTGTCGCTGGGCTCATAGTCTGTATTGATAGGCTGGCTTTTAAATACCCGCTGGCCTAGGCCGTTGTGGCGATAGACGCTGGTCTGCTTGTCATCGTCATGGCCCTGGGTCAGGCTGGCAATACGGCCTTGTGCATCGATGTCGTAACGGCTCAGGCCGTCGCTGGTCTGGTTGCCGGCTGCGTCCAGCGCATAGTTGACGCGACTGATAGAGCTGGTTTTGGTTTTACCGCGTTCGTCGGTTGTGACAATTTGCTGACTGAAGCCTATCAGGCGGTTGCTGCTGGGCTCGATACTCCATTGGCGTTGGGACGTGGTCGAACCGTTGTTGTTATTGTTCCTCTCGTAGCTGTCTTTGCTGCCAGAGCCGATTTGCGCGCCCGTTTGTGCACTGCTTGTGCGGTTGCTGTTGGCGTCGTAGCTGTAGCTGGCGTGAGCATTGTTTGTACTGTTGTTGGCAACGGCATCCGCGCTGCTGTTTGCATTTTTTCTGCTGAAGCTGACCACGCGGTCGCGGCTGTCGTAGCCAATTTGGTAGCTAACCGGGCTCACTGCGTAAGGGCTAGTGGATATGACGGGGCGGCCTTTGCTATCCAGACCAAGTGAGCTTGGAGCGTAGAGATTTTGCGTGATGGCGGTGATACGGCTGGCCGGGTCATAACTGTAACTAGCGAACTCGTTGGCGCTCATTCGTCCGTCTGAGTCAAAGGCTCTGTTGGCGCTGTCGCCGCTTGCCCACAGCCAGCTCTTGACTTGGTTCAGGGCGGTATACGTGATGGCGTTAACAAAGGGCTTGGCGATGTCCTTTACGCTTGCGGCCAACATGATGCTGGTCACGCGCCCACCATTGCTCAGGTAACTGACGATGCGCCCGCTGGGGTAGGTGATGCTGGCGATCTGCCCGCCCGGCGCATAGGTGTAACGCAAGGCGTGGTTTTGTCCATTGAGCAAGCTTTGCGATTTGCTGGCGATGCGGCCGTATCCGTCGAAAACATAGGCGGTATTGCCACTACCATCGACAATCTGTGCCAACCGGCCTATGCCGTTGGTGGCGCTGTCGTAGTTGAACTTGGTCACCATGGGGGCAACGGCGGCGGTTGCCGTACTGAAGCTGGTACTGCTAATCTGGGTGACACGGTTTAAAGCGTCATAGGTGTAGCTGCTTGCCAGTCCTCGCGCATCGGTACGCTGGCTTAGATTGCCTGCGGCGTCGTAGCTGTTGCGGCTGGTGCCAACGTCCGGGCTGGTTTCTATCAGCACATTACCAAAGGCGTTGATCGAATAGCCAGTTTGAACGCCTTTAGGATCTTTAAGGGCAGTTAGTTGATCCAGGCCGTTGTAGCCCAATTGGGCAACGGCATTGTCAGCAAAAGTCTGCGCAATAGGGCGGCGCAGACCGTCCAGGCTTTGGCCAGTAATGCTGCGGTTGGCATCGGTCTGGCTAATTACCTGGCCGTTGGCGTCGTAGCCTATGCTGGTAGTCTGCCCTTGGGCGCCAGTCATTGCAGCGATACGGTTCAAGCTGTTGATGATCGCACCGCGCTGCAAGGCAACATTACTTAAAGCGTCCTTGACGATGGTGCTGGTTCGGTTACCCATGCCGTCTAGCGTGTAGGCCACGACGGTACCGAAGCTGTCGCTCATACCTGTCAAGCGCTGTGCAGCGTCATAACTGTAGTTCATGACGAGGCCATTGGCCAGCCGGGTTTGTTGTAATTGCCCGCTGGGCGAATAGGTAAATTGATCAACCTCAACAGCACCAGCGCCTGCAGGCTTGAGGCTGCGGCTGGTCATGCGGCCACGTGCGTCATAAGTGAAGTCAAACACACGCGCGTTGGCGTCGCGCAATTGGGTCATGCGGCCTGCACTGTCATAGGCCATGTTGGTGGCCTGCGCCAAAGCGTTGACAATCCGAGTGTTGTTGCCTGACATATCGTAGCTGTAGGCGGTGACGCGGCCTAGCGGGTCGGTTGCGCTGCTGATTAAGCCCACGGGCGTGTAAGTCCAACCCCAGGCGCGGATTTGGCTCAACACGGTGTCGGTCACTGTCATACCCGTCAAGTTGCCGTTGGCATTGTCGTAGGTATAGGCGGTGGTGCGCCCGGCTTGGCTGACCAGCACCGGCAAGCGGTACAGCGGGTGCCAATCGATGCGGGTGGTTTGCGCTTCGGGCCGATTTGCCGCCTGGGTATTGGACAGAACGAGCCTGCGTGTGCTGTCAATCGTGAACAGTTGGTTGATGCCCAGGTAGTCGGTGCTTTGGGTCACCATGCTACTGACAGGATCAATTGTTTTACTGGCAGCATCGCCGTAGCATTGTGCGCAGGGTTGGTTTTGCCCTGTAAATACTTTGCGGCCTGCCACATTGGTAAATTGCAAAATGCGCTGCGCACCTATCGCATCTGTTACTTGTGTGGCCAAATTTGCGTCATATGTAAGCTGTACGCTGTTAGCACCCCCCGCCTGCGTGCCACTGGTAGCGCGGCCCTGGCTGTCATAAGTCCAACTGGCAAAGCGGTTGCCGTTTTCGTCAACGATGCCCGTTAGCAGCAGTGGCAGCGCTGTATTTTCATAGACATATTTGCGGGTGAAGTTGTCCGGGTACGTCACCTGCGCAAGGCGGCCTTGACTGTCGTAGCTGTAGTTGATTTGAAGCGCGTCGGGGGTGGTCACCGCTGTAAGTCGACTTTGACCGTCATAGGCAAATTTGATGCTGCGGCCGTGGTTGTCGATGGCCGTTAGCAACAACTTGCCGTTTGCGGTGAAAGTCATTCCACGCCCACCCCGCCATGTAATAGACTTTGGCATGCCATTGGCGTCGTAGAGTTCCACCGTGCCTTGTGCGGTAACGAACTTCCAGGATGGGTCGTTGGCGTTTGCAGGGTTTAGCTTTGTAAGTTGTTCGACTACCGTTTTATTTGTGACCCAGGCACCAGCGCCAGCGTCAATGAAAGTGTAGATTTTTCCGTCAGGGCGAACTACGTCGGCCTGAGCGCTGGTGGCGATGATACGAAGCTGAAAGTTGTGCACCCAGCCCGGCAGGCTAGAGTTGTACGAGCGAACGAAGTTCAGGCCGATAGGGCTAGAGTAATCTCGTTCAGCTGCGTAAACATTGCCTGTACCCGCCATTATGGGATCGCCAACTGCGTCAGCTCGTTTGCAGGAGTTGCTACTGACCGAAGTTGTCGTGTCACCACCGCCTCCATTGCCGCCCGCGCTGTCGTCAACACTACCCGGACCGTTTGGATCAAAACTCGAAGCGTCGGTCGGGTCGGACGCACCATTGTTCTGGGGTGCGCCGTCAGTCGTATTTGTTTGCGGCGAATTGCCCGGGCAGGCAAAGAAACCGCCTGTTCCGCTCGCACACCCGAGTGGGGGTGACAAGGGCGGCTCAGGGGGCGCTGGGCCATCAGTAACAGCGCAGCTTTCGTCTACGATAAACCCACCTCCCCTTATCCTGCCTTCGACATTCTTTTCATCGGGCAGATAGTAGAGATCATAGTTAAACACGTAATATTGAAATGGAAGGTAGCCTAGAGCTACCTGCTTTGCAATTTCAACTTCGCTGAAGCGAGGCTCAGCACTCGAAGAAACATTAATCGCGACAGGTACAAGTGGTGGTTCGGTATGCTGAGTAAAAAAAACTCCAAAAGAGTTCTTCTGTAAAAAATTAAAATAGTCCAACGCTGCAGCCGTAGGCGTCTTGAATTCTTTGTAACCCCCGTAGGCAATAAAAGCAGGATTGGCATATCCACCCGACGGGAAATACACGGTAGTAAAGTTTGGACCGTCTGGAGTACAGCGCATGGCTTTGGCGGGACTAACCCACGCAAGCAGTGAACAAAAGACTAGCAGAGCCAATAAATGCCGGGTGCTACAAGAAATGTTGGCAATGCATGATGGGGAAAGCCGAAATTTCGAACGAATAGCCTGTGTCCGAAGAAATATCCTACGATTTATACCTTCACGAGGGCGGTGGAAGTCAGGTGTGTTTTGTTGTGAGAGTTCAAAACTGAATTCGCGGGGGGGGGGGAGACAGTCGTCGCACGAAAATCCATTTTGTAATCCTCAGTTAGTCACAACGCTTTCATCTGAACCAGAATATAAACTATTTGAAGCAACAGGCAGCTCTCGCTGCTCAAATTTTTGGATCTGACCTACCATTTTTATGCGGGCAGAAAATCTCCATCGTAGCGCTAACTGATTTATTTATGGCGCTATATTAATAGGAGCTGCTTGCGCTCTATTTACATGGGCTACAAACCTATTTGATACCGTAAAATGCCGTCAAATACTTAAAGTACGCACCCCATGACGCTCCATCACACCTTCCTATGGCACGACTATGAAACCTTCGGCCTGAGCCCTCGGCGCGAGCGGCCTTCGCAATTTGCGGGCATCAGAACCGACGCCGAACTGAATGAAATTGGTGAGCCAGTCATGCTGTATTGCCAGCCTGCGAATGATTATTTGCCTGATGCAGAGTCGTGCCTGTTGACCGGTATCACGCCGCAACTGTGCCTGGAGCGGGGCGTACCGGAGCATGAATTTGCCGCAAAAATTGAAAGTCTGCTGGCTGAGCCTGGCACGATTGGCGTGGGCTACAACTCGATTCGGTTTGACGATGAAGTGACGCGTTATTTGTTTTGGCGCAATTTGATCGACCCCTACGCACGCGAGTGGCAAAACGACTGTGGCCGTTGGGACATTCAGGACGTGGTACGCATGGCCTATGCACTCCGGCCTGACGGCATTGTATGGCCACGCAAGCCGGATGACCGCAAGCCTGGCGACCCATCGGCGAGCCGCCCCAGCTTCAAGCTCGAAGACCTGGCGCGCGCCAACGGCCTGCTGCATGAGGCGGCGCATGACGCACTGTCTGATGTGCGCGCTACGATTGCGCTGGCTAAACTGATACGTACCGCGCAACCCAAGCTGTTTGAGTTTTGCTTGGGGCTGCATAAAAAAGACCGGGTGCTGCAAGAGCTGGGCTTACCGGCCAGCCCGCAAACCGCCCAGCCGTTTTTGCATGTATCGGGAATGTTTGCGCCAGAGCGCGGCTGCCTTGCTGTCATGTGGCCGCTGGCAACGCACCCGAGCAATAAAAACGAAGTTTTGGCTTGGGATCTGGCGCACGATCCGAGTGAATTGACAAACCTAAGCGTTGACGCCCTGCGCCAGCGGCTGTTTACCAAACAAGCTGACTTACCCGCGGGCATGCAGCGCCTGCCGATCAAGTCGGTGCACGTGAACAAGTCTCCGATGGTGGTGAAAAAGCTTAAAACGCTGACCGACGAGATGGCAGCTAAGTGGGGCATCGACATTCCCGCCGCGTTGGCCCATGCTGAAAAAGCCCGAGCACTGCCGGACATGAGCGCGATTTGGCCAGAGCTTTTTAACCGACCTAAAGCAACCGCATCAGACGTGGATGAAGACTTGTACGGCGGCTTTGTCGGCAACGCCGACCGCCGCCGCTTGAATCAGTTGCGTGAACTGTCGCCCGCTGAGTTGGCGGTCAGCCGCACAGGGTTTGATGATGATCGGCTGGCTGAGCTGGTGTTTCGCTACCGCGCGCGCAACTTTGCTCAGACCCTCACGCCCGCTGAGCTGGAGCGCTGGGAAGCGCACCGCGCAGCGCGCTTGCTAGACGGGGAGGGCGGGGCGCGCAATATTGATGCGCTGCTGGCCCAGCTTGATACCTTGTCAATGGTGGCCAATGAAAAAGGCCAGGCGGTGCTAGCGGCGTTGTCGGACTATGCGGAGCTGATTGCGCCTGAAATCGCCTAAGTTTGGGTAGTTCTTGAATGTCTTACGTTGCATTGCTATAAATAAAGAAGCTGCTAGCGTAGGCAATATTTAGGCGTCAGCCCTATATTACAATTCAAAAGCACGCTGCGCAAACCACCATGATGCCAGCAGCGTCACCAGCAGCGAGCCGCCCGTTAGTACGCCAACTCGGTAAAAGAGCGTTGCTCGCAACCAAAACGCGAGCGGCAAGAACACCGCCACAATGCACAGCTGACCCACCTCAACTCCGGCGTTAAAACCGACCAGCGCCAGCACCAGCGCGCCCTGCGGCAAGCCCAGGTCTGCCAGCACTGATGCAAAACCGAATCCGTGCACCAGGCCAAACACAAACGCCATCACCCAGCGGCGCTTGTCGATGGTTCCGCGCAAGTTGTTTAACGCCGCCAGCACGACTGATGCAGCAATCACCGATTCCACCAAGCGTGATGGCAAGCTGATGATTTGCAGCGCCGCCAGGGTGAGGGTGATGGAGTGCGCCAGTGTGAAGGCGGTGACGACTTTGAGCACCTCGACAAACGAGCCGTGCAGCGTGGGCGCGGGGTCCCATTGGCCGGCACGGCGTATCAGCACAGCAGGCAGCAGCAGCGAGAGTAAAAACAAAATATGGTCGTAACCAATCCAGATGTGCCACACGCCGTCGAGTGCGTATTGCTTGACGGTTTGCCACCAGCTGGGTGTAACGAGCGCCAGCGGTTGAATGGCGTTTTCAAAGCCAAACACCAGCGCTTGGGCGGCTGCTGGTTGCCCACCAGCGCCGGGGGCCAGCCACTGCACCAGTCCACGGTGCGACGGGTCCACGTCAAAAAACAAGCTGTAACTGGCGCTGAGTGTTTTGGGTGTGCTGCCAGCGCTAGCGTTGACGGGGCACTGGGCTGCCAGTGACAGCACCGCGTAAGTGCCGTCGCTGTGCTTGTCAAGTGCCATGGGCGCAGCCACGGCCCAAGGGCAGGTTGCGTTGTTCGCGCTGATGCTCAGGTGGCTGGTGGCCAGCTGGGTGATGTCTGCTTCGCGTTGGCGCGTCTCGCCCCAGGTCAGCTCACCGTTGCCGTCGCGGTCTAGCTGTAGCACGTAGTCAAGGTCGCGCAAGGCGATGTCCCAGCGGGCGGTGATGGTTTGCCCGGCGTTGCTGTCAGCAGCGCTGGCTGACAAGGTCAAGTAGCTGTCGCTGGGTTTGTGAGCCAGCGCAGCCGTGTTACCGACTAGCGCCAACGCCATCAGCACCACATTGGCAAGGCAGCCTGTCAACCGCGTCATTTCTCTGCTCCTTGGCCGACCAACTGGGTGGCCAGGTCGCTCAGGTTCGGGTCTTCATAGCCTGATGCTCGCCACCAAGCGAGCGCTGGCCGCGCTTGTTTGCCGTTGCCAGCGCTCATGGCCGCGCGCATCAAGATTTCAGCGTCACGGGGTTCTTTTTGCGTGCCGTAGTTGGCGTTGGCCAGTTGCAAGGCCTTTTTGGGGTTCTGCTCAATGTCCAATTCAAACCGGGCGGCTTCTTGCTCGTGCAAGCGGTCACCGCGTTTGGCGGCGTCTTCAAAGCGGGCCCGCAACTGGTTGGCAAAATTGGCTGCGCGCGGATCCTTGGCTTGTTTGGCGGCCAGCGCCAAGCGCAGCAGCAAAATGTCTGAACGCTCCCAGTCGGCCAGCAAGCTAAGCACCTCGGCAGGGCGTTTTTTAAACAGCAAAAAGTCGGCGTAGCTGCCCAGCAAAAATTGGTCAGTGATACCCAGCTTGAGCGCGCTTTTGTAATAGTCCTCAGCGGCATCAAAGCGCTCTAGTCGCCAGGCCATTTCGGCCAGCCGAGTGTATTGCCACAGCAGTAGTTCAGGCGCGCTGGTGTCGTAGACTTTTACAGCAGTAGCCAACACGCCATACGCTGCTGCCAGCCCGCCGCCGCTGCTGCCGTCAGCATACGCGGCGCAGCCTATGCCTACCAGCGGCTCGGCCAGGGGCTTGAGTTTTGCGCATTCACTGCTCGCCTCAGCGTAGCGGGCTTGCACCATAAAAATGGCGCTGCGCCACAGCAAGGGCTCGGCAGATGTGGGGTTCAATGCGCTGGTTTTGGCCAAGCTGGCCAATGCGGGTTCAAACGCGTGGGTGAATTGCTCAATCATGCCGCGCACAAGGTAATAGGGGGCAGCCAAGCTAGCGTCATTTGGCGCGGCTTTGGCCAGCGGCGCAAGTGCCCCGGTCGCATAGCCCACATAGCGCGGGTCGCCCTGCGCCATCGCCATGTCAAAGTAACGGCGGGCAATGTCAACCCGCAGGGCGGCATCATCTGGCCGGGCGGCCAGCTGTTTGCGAAGTGATTCAACGCGGCGCGTGGCCGGGTCACTGGCGCGGCCGGGCAGGCGTTCTACCACCTGCGCGTCGCTTGTGGGGGTGTAGGGGGCGGCAGCACTTGGCGTGGTGAACAAACACGTCAGGGGCAGCAGCAACAGCGTTGAGACTTTGGATTTCATGATCATGAATACTATAAAAAGCGTAGCTGCTAACCCACTATTGTATTGGGCTACAGCCTACTTTTACACGGGACAAGAGTCGTTAAATCATAAAAGCGATGCCAAGCCCAGTGCAAACGGCAAGCTCAGCACCCCCAGCAGGGTTGACAGCGTGACCAGGCCCGCCACAAAGCCACCGTTGTAGCCCATGCGGGCCGCCAGCACGTAAGCGCTTGATGCGGTGGGCAAGCCTGAAAAGGCCAACAAAATAATCGCTTGGGCGGGCGACAAACGCAGCAGCTTGGCAAGCCCCAACGCCACCAGCGGCGACAACGCATGGCGAATCAGCAGCAGCGACACGCTGAGCGTTTTGCCTTGCGATAACTGCCCAAACTGCATGCCTGCACCTGCTGCCAGCAAACCCAACGCCAAAGACGCCGCGCCGATGCGGGTGACGGTAGGCTCAAGCCACATAGGCATGGTAAATCCCAGCAAATTGGCCACCAAGCCCGTTGCTGTGCCAATGATCAGTGGGTTGCGCAGCAGCTCGCGTAAAAAACCTAAGAAGCCGCTTTGCCGGTCACGCGCCATCGGCCACACCGCCGCCACGTTAAACAGCGGTACGCACACCCCAATCAGCACCGCAATCAGCAGCAGACCTTGGCTGCCTGCCAGTTTGTCAGCCAGCGCCAGCGCAATGAAAGAGTTGAACCTGAAAGCAACTTGCGCGCTGCCTGCATGGTCGCGCTTGTCGATTTTTGGGCCGATGAAGGGAAGGTAAGGCAGGCTGTAGGCCATGGCAATACCTGCCAAGCCGGTGAGTATGCCGGCACTGATCAAGCTCGACGTCGCCACCAGGTCCAGCGGGCTGCGCACAATCGACTGAAACAGCAGCACCGGGAATAAAAAGTAATACACCAGGCTTTCAACCTGCTCCCACACGGTGCGGTTTAACGCGGTGTAGCGGCAGACCAGGTAGCCGCAGACGATGAGGGAAAAGTCAGGAAAGAGGAGCTGCGCGTAATTCACCACTTAAGAATAACCCATGACCCCAACAACCCTCGGGTTTGCCCTTATGCAGAATCCACAACGCCAATGAGCCGCATTGCACGTAACATTAAAGTTGTTTTAACTTCGCGGGATCTGAACATGCAACGTCGCTTTTTATGGACCTTATCGCTGTTGGCATTGGCAACTGGTGCTGTGTTGGCGCAGGGCTACCCCAACAAGGTCATCAAGCTGCAAGTACCTTTTGCGCCGGGCGGCACCACCGACATCATTGGCCGCGTGATCGCTGAACCATTAGGCAAGGCGCTGGGGCAAACGGTGGTGGTTGAAAACAAGGCTGGCGGGGGTGGCGTGGTGGGCGCCACTGAAATTGCGCGTGCTGCACCAGACGGCTACACACTGGGCGTGGCCACGGTGTCGACCACGGCGGCCAACCCGGCGATCAATAAGAAAATCACCTACAACACGCTGACCGACTTCACCCCCATCATCAACATTGCGGCTACTCCTAATTTGATAGCAGTGCACCCGAGCTTTCCGGCACGCAATTACAAAGAATTTATTGCTGAAATCAAAAAGAATCCAGGCAAGTATTCGTATTCATCATCGGGCACCGGCGGCATTGGACACCTGCAAATGGAGCTGTATAAAAACTTAAGCGGCGCCTTCGTCACGCACATCCCGTACCGCGGTGCGGGCCCAGCGTTAAACGACACTGTGGCCGGCCAGGTCAACATGATTTTCGACAACATTCCGTCGGCTTTACCCTTCATTCAACAAAAGCGTTTGATCCCCATCGTCGTGGCTGCGCCCCAGCGCCTGGCGGTGCTGCCCGATGTGCCCACCTTTAAAGAGCTAGGTTTAGAGCCCGTCAACCGCATGGCTTACTACGGCATCACCGGCCCCAAAGGCTTGCCAAAAGAGGTGGTGGACAAGATCAACGCAGGCGTTAAAAAGGCGTTGGAAGACCCAGCCATTCGCAAGCGGATTGAAGACACCGGCTCCATCGTGATTGGCAACACGCCCGAGCAGTTCAGTGCGCAGATTGCCGCTGAATACGCGGTGTATAAAAAAGTGGTGGACACTGCCAATCTCAAGCTTGAATAAATTGCTACGAATTTAAAAAAGCCGCTTGTCCAAGCGGCTTTTTTGTTATGGTTATTAGATGCACACCAACAGCCTATCCAGCATTGACAGCTTTATCGACGCGCTGTGGCTAGAAGACGGCCTGAGTAAAAACACGCTGGCGGCGTACCGGCGTGACTTGTCGCTGTACGGCGTCTGGCTGGCTGAAGACGCGCAAAATAATCGCAGTCTTGACCAAACGCAAGAACCTGACCTGAACGGCTACTTTTCAGCTCGTCACAGCACGACCAAAGCCACGTCGGCCAACCGCAGGCTCACTGTCTTTAAGCGCTACTTTGCCTGGGCGCTGCGTGAAAAGCTCGTCCCCGCTGACCCGACCATGAAGCTGCAATCAGCCAAGCAGGCCCTGCGTGTGCCCAAGGTGATGAGCGAGGCGCAGGTTGAAGCATTGCTGGCCGCACCTAGCGATGAAACGTCGCTGGGCCAGCGTGACCGCGCCATGCTGGAGCTGATGTACGCCAGCGGCTTGCGGGTGAGCGAGTTGGTCGGCTTGAAGACCTTTCACCTCAGCCTAAACGAAGGCGTGCTTCGCGTACTCGGCAAGGGTAACAAAGAGCGGCTGGTGCCGTTTGGCCAACTGGCGCGCGAAGCGATTGTGTTGTACCTGAAAGAAGGCAGGACTGATATTTTGAAGGGCCAACAAACCGATGATTTGTTCGTCACCCACCACGGCCACGGCATGAGCCGGGTGATGTTCTGGATGCTGGTGAAAAAATATGCCATCGTCTCAGGCGTCAAATCACCGCTGTCGCCGCACACGCTACGCCACGCATTTGCCACGCATTTGCTTAACCACGGCGCTGACTTGCGCGCGGTGCAAATGCTGCTCGGCCATGCCGATATTTCAACCACCACGATTTACACCCATGTAGCGCGTGAGCGGCTTAAAAAAATACTTGAAGACAACCACCCGCGTGGGTAGAGTTCTCGCGGGTTCAGCAGTACATGTAGCTGCGGTTGAAAGGGTAGGACGTGCTTGCACTGCCGCGCGGCTTGACAGCCAGCAATTGGTGTAGCGACAGCCAGCCTTGCTCAAAACACATGGCACTACCGGCCAGGTACAAGCGGTAGGCGCGCAGCGTTTTTTCAGCCTGGGCAGCGGTTGTGGTCAGTGCCAGGACGCGGTGCGCTTCACCCAATTGAGCCTCCAGCGCCGCTGACCAGTCCCACAGCGTGCGGGCATAGTGCGGACGCAGGTTTTCTGCATCGACCAGCTCCAGCCCGGCGCGGGCCTGGTGGGCCAGCATGGCGCTGACATGCAGCAGCTCGCCGCCCGGAAAGATGTATTTTTCAATAAAGTCCCCCATGCCAGCGCCCAGCTGGCTGTTGTTCAAACCACCGGCGGTGATGCCGTGGTTTAAAGCCAGCCCGCCGGGTTTCAAGAGATTCATGATGCTTGAAAAATACGCCGTCATGTTGGCCTGGCCAACATGTTCAAACATGCCAACGGAGGAGATTTTGTCAAACGTTTGGCCGCTTGAGGCGATGTCGCGGTAGTCGCGCAGCTCAATACGTACCCGCCGTTGAAGGCCTTTTTCGGCGATCAGTTTCGACACATAAGCATGTTGATTTTTTGACAGCGTCACGCCCGTGGCGTCCACGCCGTAATGCTCTGCTGCCCAAAGCAGCAGGCCGCCCCAGCCCGAACCCATATCCAAAAAGCTTTCACCCGGCAGCAGCATCAGCTTGCGGCAGATATGGTCGAGTTTGGCTTCTTGAGCTTTGGCTAGCGTGCAATCGGTGCTCAAAGGTGCGTTATCGCTGCGATCAAGGGGCGTGTAGTAAGCACACGAATACACCCGCATCGGGTCTAGCCACAAGGCGTAAAAGGCATCAGACAGGTCGTAATGAAACTGCACCTGCGCGCTGTCTTTGCCCGCAGTATGTGCCGCCAACGACCTGGCGCGGGTACGTAGAACTGACCACCAGGTGGCGTCACAGTGCAGCGGGCTTTTTTGCATCAATCTGCCAGCTGCTTGCACCACGTCGCGCATCGCGCCGTCAAGCTGCAAACTGCCCTCGACATAGGCTTCGCCCAACGCGCCGATTTGCCCGGCTTTTAAGCGCGCCATGTCTGACCAATTTGAAAACGTCAGCTTGACGAGAGCGCCCGCATTTCCCAGCAAAGGCCCATTTGGCAACTGCACGGCAATGTCAGCGGGCCAAGACGCTGCGCCCGCTTTGAGAGTTGAAGCCAGATTTAATTGCATTTGCCGCCCCTTTGGACATCAAATGGCAAGCCTATGTCGCTGTTGTTGGCCCGTGTTGCGGGACGATGTCCGTACTTGCTGTAAGCCTCTGGCTAAGCGTGAAGATTCAAGAGCTCTAGTTCAGCGGCTTCAAAACCCGCTTTGCGGCGCGCATCCAGATTCAGCGGCCCCTTGATACGCGGCGCGCCGTACTGCTGGGCCAGCACCGCGTAAGTGGCAATCGCATCAAGCCCGCGCTGGTCGCACAGGTAGCGGTACCAGTGGTTGCCAATCGCCACATGGCCAATCTCATCGTGCAGGATGATGTCCAAAATTTCCACTGCCCGCAGGGCATGAGGCGTTGCCACCTTGCGCAGCTTGGCCTGCATGGGCGGCGTGGCGTCCAGCCCCCGCGCCTCCAGCGTGCGCGGCACCAGCGCCATTCGGGCCAGTATGTCGCACTTGGTTTTCTCCGTCATGTCCCACAAGCCGGTGTGGGCCGGGAAGTCGCCATAGTCGTAGCCCATGCTTTGCAAGTGCGCGCGCAGCAGGCTGAAGTGATTCGCCTCCTCTGCCGCCACAGTGAGCCAGTCCAGGTAGTAAGCGCGCGGCATGCCGCTAAAGCGCCAAATCGCGTCAAGAGCCAAGTTAATGGCATTGAACTCGATGTGCGTGACCGCATGCAGCAGCGCAGCCAAGCCTTCGGTGGTGAACGGTGAACGCTTGGGCACGTCCAGGTGTGAACGTAATTCAGGTCGGGCTGGGCAGCCGGGCACGCCCGTTGGTTTATCGAGGGCTGTACCAGGTACTATTAAAATAGTAGCTGCTAGCGCATGTAATGATTGGGCTAGAGCCACTTTTTTATTTAGATTTGACTCTAAAAGTGCTTCCAGAGCGAGGTTTCTGAGCTCTGGGGCGTTTGAGGAGGTCGTCATGGGGAGATTGTCGGGCATCCTTACAATCGGGGCACTCTTCGCAACTAGTTCAAGCAAACCCCATGGCCATTTACCAACTCGATGATTTAAAGCCTACCCTCCACCCCAGTGCCTGGGTGGCGGACAGCGCGCAGGTGCTGGGCAACGTGACGCTGGCTGAAGATGCAAGTATCTGGTTCGGCGTGGTGATCCGGGGCGACACGTCGACCATTCACATCGGCAAGGGCTCAAACGTACAAGACAACAGCGTGCTGCACGCCGACGTCGGCATGCCGCTGATGATTGGTGAAGGCGTGACCGTCGGCCATCAAGTGATGTTGCATGGCTGCACGGTAGGCAACAACTCGCTCATCGGCATTGGCGCAATCGTGCTGAATGGTGCCAAGATTGGCAACAATTGCTTGGTCGGTGCGGGCTCGCTGGTGACGGAGGGCAAAGAATTCCCCGATGGATCAATGATCATCGGCAGCCCGGCCAAAGCGGTGCGCATGTTGTCGCCTGAGCAGATTGAGGGTTTAAAAATGAGCGCAAAGCACTATGTAACCAATGCAACTCGCTACAAACACGGGCTTAAAAAGCTTGCTTAAATGAATATCCTTATTGTGATCACGCTCAAACCCTGTACCCACCAAATACAAGCAGGCACCGTGGATTTGGCTTTGCCAGGCCGCAGGCGCAGCGCCCCTTTGCGAGGCAGCGCAGTACGCGAAGTGACAAGCGTGGGGGCGTAATGTCTGAATTACATAAATTTATTTTCGATGGCCTGCCGGTACGCGGCATGCTGGTGCGCTTGACCGATTCTTGGCAAGAGATTTTGAAGCGCCGCCAAGCCGCTGGCGGCTATCCTGTGGAGGTGATGCACCTGCTGGGTGAGATGACGGCTGCAGGCGCGCTAATGCAGGGCAACATCAAGTTCAATGGGGCGCTGGTGCTGCAGATTTTTGGCGATGGCCCGGTCAAGCTGGCGGTCGCTGAAGTGCAACCTGACCTGAGCTTGCGTGCTACTGCGACTGTTACAGGCGTGATCGACCATGGCAGCACATTGAGCCAACTGGTCAACGTCAACAACGAAGGGCGCTGTGCCATCACGCTGGATCCGAAAGACAAGTTCCCGGGCCAGCAGGCTTATCAGGGTGTGGTGCCGCTGTTTGGCGACAACCGCGAGAAAATTGAAAATATCAGCGAAGTGCTGGAGCACTACATGCTGCAAAGCGAGCAACTGGACACAAAACTGATTTTGGCGGCTGATGGCAACATCGCAGCGGGGCTGTTGATTCAGCGTTTGCCGGTTAAAGGGCAAGGCAACCTTGAAGGCAAAAAGAATCTGGAGCATTACCAGAGTGATGCGAATGAAGACGAAATTGGCAAGAACGAAGACTACAAACGCATTTCTATTTTGGCCTCGACCCTTAAACGCGAAGAGCTATTAACGCTGGACGCCGACACGATTTTGCGCCGCTTGTTTTGGGAGGAACCCATCACGCGGTTCGAAGTGCTTAAGCCCAGCTTTGCCTGCAGTTGCTCGCGCGAGCGGGTGGCTAATATGCTCAGCAGCTTGGGCATCGACGAAGTTGACAGCATCATTGCAGAACTTGGCAAAGTCAGCGTCACCTGCGAATTTTGCGGTGCGCAACAAGAGTTTGACCCGGTGGATGCGGCGCAAATTTTTACCCAAGCGGATCGCAAACAACCGCCGCCTGAAGCGATGCAATAGTTATTTGTTAACCTGAACAAAGATTTCATTGGGCTTGACCATGCCCAACTCTGATCTGGCCTTTTCTTCGACCATCTCCAAGCCTTCTTTCAAGTCGCGCACTTCGGCAGCCAACTGGTCGTTGCTGGCTTGTGATTTGACGTTTTTAGCCTGTTGATCAGTCAGCCGCTGCTGCATGTCACGCACATTAGGAACGCTGCCCCGGCCCATCCAGAGTTGTGCATGAAAGGCCAACAACAGCGCAATCAAAATAGCCGGGACGACGCGATTTGCCAAGGCGTTGTACGTGATCAGCGCAGGTTATAAAACGCCGAACGACCGGGGTAAGTTGCTACATCACCCAGGTCCTCTTCAATGCGCAGCAACTGGTTGTACTTGGCCATGCGGTCTGAACGTGACAGGGAACCAGTTTTGATTTGCCCCGCATTGGTGCCCACCGCAATGTCGGCAATGGTGGTGTCTTCGGTTTCGCCAGAGCGGTGCGAAATGACGGCGGTGTAGCCCGCACGCTTGGCCATTTCAATGGCGGCAAACGTTTCAGTCAACGTACCAATCTGGTTGATTTTGATGAGGATGGAATTGGCAATATTTTTATCAATGCCAACTTTTAAAATTTTCGTGTTGGTCACAAACAGATCGTCACCCACTAATTGCACTTTCTTGCCCAGGCGTTCGGTCAAAATTTTCCATCCATCCCAGTCGCCCTCGGCCATGCCGTCTTCAATGCTGATGATGGGGTACTTGTCGACCCAAGTCGCCAAAATGTTGGTCCACTCGGTGCTATCCAGGCTCAGGCCTTCAGCTCCCAGCACGTATTTGCCGTCTTTGTAAAACTCAGATGCAGCGCAGTCCAGGCCCAAAGCGATTTGCTCACCGGCCACAAAACCTGCCTTCTCAATTGCTTGCAAAATCATCTGAATCGCAGCTTCATGATTCGCCACGTTGGGCGCAAAGCCGCCTTCGTCGCCTACGGAGGTGCTCATGCCTTTTTCTTGAATAATTTTTTTCAATGCATGAAACACTTCCGCGCCATAACGCACCGCTTCACGAAAGCTGGGCGCGCCGACGGGGATGATCATCAGCTCCTGCAAATCAAGGTTGTTGTTGGCATGCGCGCCACCGTTGATGACGTTCATCATCGGTACTGGCATTTGCATGCCGCCGCTGCCGCCAAAGTAGCGGTACAGCGGCAGGCCGGCTTCTTCCGCTGCAGCACGCGCCACGGCCATGCTGACGGCCAGCGTAGCGTTGGCGCCCAGGCGTGACTTGTTGTCGGTGCCGTCCAGGTCAATCAGCGTGCGGTCTAAAAACGCTTGCTCGCTGGCATCCAGGCCCAGCACGGCTTCGGATATTTCGGTGTTGATGTGCTCAACCGCTTTGAGCACGCCTTTGCCCAGGTAACGCCCCATGTCGCCGTCACGCAGCTCTATCGCTTCGCGTGACCCGGTTGAGGCACCTGACGGTACTGCCGCGCGGCCCATCACGCCGGACTCTAGCAACACATCACATTCAACAGTTGGGTTGCCCCGGCTATCCAAAATTTCGCGACCCACGATGTCAACAATTGCGCTCATTGATTTGCTTTCAAAAATAAAAAAAGACAGTAAAGGTTTGGGGTCAAACGCCTTCAACCACCACCATGCGCATCACCGCTGCGCCTTGGCGGGCTTCAATAGCTGCGGTGTATTCAACCGAGTGGTAGTAAGCTTTGGCTTTTTCGACGGTCTGGAATTTCAAAATCACCACCCGGTCAGGCGTCCAGTCGCCTTCCAATACTTCCACCGCGCCGCCCCGCACGCAAAACTCTGCGCCGTAGGCCTGCGCCGCAATTGTCGACAGCTTTCGGTAGTCAGCGTATTGTTCAGGGTTCGTAACTGTTACGTTGGCGATGACGTAGGCAGAAGGCATGGATCAAACTCCGAAATTATTTTCAAGAAAACCGTTTTTCTTTGTCACGCGGTCCAGTTCAAGCAAAGTCTCAAGCAGCGCTTTCATGTGCTTGAGAGGTACGGCGTTCGGTCCGTCGCTCATGGCGTTGCTCGGGTCAGGGTGCGTTTCCATGAACAAACCTGCCACGCCGACTGCAACTGCTGCGCGCGCCAACACAGGCACCATCTCGCTCTGGCCACCGCTGCTGGTGCCCTGCGCGTTTCCAGCGCCGGGTAGCTGGACTGAATGCGTCGCATCAAACACCACCGGCGCTTGTGTTTCGCGCATGATGGCCAAGCTGCGCATGTCTGACACGAGGTTGTTATAACCAAAGCTCGCACCACGCTCGCAAGCCATGAAGCGGTCTTCGCTCAGGCCCGCGGCACGCGCTGCGGCACGCGCTTTGTCGATGACGTTTTTCATGTCACCCGGTGCCAAGAACTGGCCTTTTTTAATGTTGACAGGTTTGCCTGATTGCGCAACCGCCGTGATGAAGTCTGTCTGACGGCATAAAAACGCTGGCGTTTGCAGCACGTCAACGATGGCAGCGACTTGCGCAATGTGTGCCTCTGAATGCACGTCGGTCAAGATGGGCACATTCAGGTCGCGCTTGACCTTGGCCAATATCTCCAGGCCCTTTTGCATCCCCGGCCCCCGGAAGGTCGTGCCGCTTGACCGATTGGCCTTGTCATAGCTGGACTTAAAGATGAACGGAATCCCCAAACTAGTGGTGATTTCTTTAAGCGTACCTGCGGTGTCCATTTGCAGTTGCTCAGACTCAACCACACACGGGCCAGCAATCAAAAAAAACGGCTTGTCCAGGCCGATGTCAAATCCGCACAAGTTCATGTCAAGCTACCACTTTCAATGCTTTACCCTCAACTTGATGATCAAGGGCTGCCTTGATATACGCATTGAACAGCGGGTGGCCTGCCCATGGTGTGGACTTGAATTCTGGGTGAAATTGCACGCCGACAAACCAGGGGTGCAGCGTCTGCGGCAGCTCGACAATTTCAGTCAATTGCTCGCGTTGAGTCAGCGCTGAAATGATCAGCCCTTTTTCGCGCAGCTTGTCTAAATAGTTCACATTGGCTTCATAGCGATGACGGTGTCGCTCAGTCACGACGTCGCCATAAATTTTGTGCGCCAGCGTGCCAGGTGCTACGTCAGAGCTTTGCGCACCCAAGCGCATGGTGCCGCCCAGGTCTGATTTTTCGTCGCGGGTTTTGATGGTGCCGTCAGCGTCTTTCCACTCGGTGATCAGCGCAATCACTGGGTGCGGGGTTTGCGGGTCAAATTCGGTGCTGTTGGCGCCTTTAAAGCCCGCCACATGCCGCGCAAATTCAATCGTAGCCACTTGCATTCCCAGGCAAATGCCGAGATAGGGGACTTTGTTTTCACGCGCATAACGAGCCGCACAAATTTTGCCTTCAACCCCACGCACACCAAAGCCGCCAGGCACCAATATGCCATCAAACTTAGCCAGGCGCGACACGTTGGCGTCGTTGATAGTTTCTGAATCAATGTATTCGATCACCACTTTGGCGTGGTTCTTCATGCCGGCGTGGCGCAGTGCTTCGTTAAGTGATTTATAGCTGTCTGAGAGGTCAACATATTTGCCGACCATGGCAATGTGGACTTCGTTTTTCGGATGCTCCATCTCGTACACCAGCTCGTCCCAGCGCTTCAAATTGGCCGGCGGCGTGTTCAGGCGCAGCTTGTCGCAAATCAGCCCGTCCAAGCCTTGTTCGTGCAGCATGCGCGGCACTTTGTAAATCGTGTCTACGTCCCACATCGAGATCACGCCCCATTCGGGCACGTTCGAGAACAGCGAAATCTTTTCGCGTTCTTCATTCGGTATTGGCCTGTCAGCACGGCACAGCAGCACATCGGCTTGAATGCCAATTTCACGCAGCTGCTTGGCGGTGTGCTGGGTGGGCTTGGTTTTAAGCTCGCCCGCAGCAGCTATCCACGGCACGTAGCTGAGGTGCACAAATGCGGTGTTGTTGGGCCCCAGGCGCAAGCTCATTTGCCGCACGGCTTCTAAAAATGGCAGCGACTCAATGTCACCCACCGTGCCGCCAATTTCGACAATCGCCACGTCGACTGCATCAGGTGTTTCAAAGCCCGCACCGCGCTTGACGAAGTCTTGAATCTCGTTGGTGACGTGTGGGATGACCTGCACCGTTTTGCCCAGGTAGTCGCCACGACGTTCTTTTTCCAGCACGCTCTTGTAGATCTGCCCGGTAGTGAAGTTGTTGGCTTTTTTCATGCGCGTTTCAATGAAACGCTCGTAGTGGCCCAAGTCCAGGTCGGTTTCTGCGCCGTCGTCGGTCACAAACACCTCGCCATGCTGAAAGGGCGACATGGTACCCGGGTCGACGTTGAGGTAGGGGTCTAGCTTGATGAGAGTGACTTTGAGGCCTCGCGATTCAAGCAGCGCAGCTAAAGAGGCTGAGGCGATTCCCTTGCCCAGGGAAGACACCACACCGCCGGTGACGAAGACAAATTTAGTCATTATTTAGTCGCATCT
>JAYWFR010000205.1:0-3740 GCA_043778695.1 Polaromonas sp.
GACCACAACCACGTCGTTGTCAACGCCGGACTGAAGTCCGAGGCCTATGTGCCGCTCGAAGAATTCAAAAACGACCAAGGCGAGCTTGAAGTTCAAGTGGGCGACTTTGTGTCTGTAGCCATCGACTCGGTCGAAAACGGCTACGGCGACACCCTGCTGTCGCGCGACAAAGCCAAGCGTCTGGCCTCTTGGATGAGCTTGGAAAAAGCCCTTGAGTCTGGCGAATTTGTCACTGGCCAGACCAGCGGCAAAGTCAAAGGTGGCCTGACTGTTTTGGTCAACGGCATCCGCGCTTTCTTGCCGGGTTCACTCATCGACACCCGCCCCATCAAAGACTTGTCTCCGTACGAGAACAAGACCATGGAATTCAAGGTCATCAAGCTGGACCGCAAGCGCAACAACGTCGTGTTGTCGCGCCGTGCTGTGGTCGAAGCGTCGATGGGCGAAGAGCGCGCCAAGTTGATGGAAACCCTCAAAGAAGGTTCATCCGTCAAGGGCGTGGTCAAGAACATCACCGAATACGGTGCATTCGTTGACCTTGGCGGCATTGACGGCCTGCTCCACATCACCGACATGGCATGGCGCCGCGTGCGTCACCCAAGCGAAGTGGTGACGGCTGGCCAGGAAATTGTGGCCAAGATTCTCAAGTTTGACACCGAGAAAAACCGCGTGTCACTGGGCTTGAAACAAATGGGCGACGACCCATGGATGGGCGTGAACCGCCGCTATCCACAAAGCACCCGCCTGTTCGGCAAGATCACCAACATCGCCGACTACGGCGCATTTGTTGAACTCGAGCCAGGCATTGAAGGCTTGGTACACGTGTCCGAAATGGACTGGACCAACAAGAACGTGGCTCCTAACAAGCTCGTCGCATTGGGCGACGAAGTCGAAGTCATGGTTTTGGAAATCGACGAGGACAAGCGCCGTATCAGCCTGGGCATGAAGCAGTGCAAGGCCAACCCATGGCAAGAGTTTGCAGTCGACACCAAGCGCGGCGACCGTGTCAAGGGCCCGATCAAATCCATCACCGACTTCGGCGTGTTCGTCGGCTTGGCTGCTGGCATTGACGGCTTGGTGCATTTGTCTGACCTGTCATGGAACGAGCCCGGCGAAACCGCAGTGCGCAACTACAAAAAGGGCCAGGAAGTCGAAGCGATTGTGTTGGCCGTTGACGTTGACCGTGAGCGTATTTCCTTGGGCATCAAGCAGTTAGATTCTGACCCGTTCACCACGTTCGTGTCGATCAACGACAAAGGCGCGATTGTGACGGGCAAGGTCAAGACCGTTGATGCCAAAGGCGCTGAGATTGACCTCGGCGAAGACATCATTGGCTACCTGCGCGCTAGCGAGATCAGCCGTGACCGCGTTGAAGACGCACGCAACGTGCTCAAAGAAGGCGATGAAGTCTCTGCTGTTGTGGTGAACGTGGATCGCAAGACCCGCAACATCCAGTTGTCAGTCAAAGCCAAGGACAACGCTGACCAGCAAGAAGCCATGGCGTCCCTGAGCCAACAGTCGGCCAAGGAAAGCTCTGGCTTGACCAACTTGGGCGCCCTGCTGCGCGCCAAGATGGACAGCTCGGAAAGCAAATAAGAAAGACTGTCATTGCGGGTATTTCCTGCAGTGACATTTTCTTGTCCCTATGACCCGAAGCGATCTAGTAGAAGAGCTGGCCAATCGATTTGGCCAGCTCACGCACCGCGACGCTGAGTACGCCGTCAAGACCCTTCTTGACGCGGTCAGCGATGCGCTGGTTCGTGGGCACAGAATTGAAATTCGTGGATTTGGCAGCTTTTCTGTCAACCGTCGCCCACCGCGCATGGGACGTAACCCACGGTCTGGCGAGAGCGTCGCGATCCCTGAAAAACGCGTTCCGCATTTCAAGCCGGGTAAAGCGCTGCGCGAAGCGGTTGATGCACGTACCGAAGTATTGCTGGCAGCACAACCGCCTCAATTGGTAAAGTGATCTTTTCATCCTTCATATTTTCAACTTCCCGGCCCCTACAGCTGACTACAATCTAGTCACTGACCCCACAAGGCTTATCTGAAGTGAAATACCTGTCGTGGTTGCTCAAAGCAGCCATTTTTTTTACCCTTTTTGCCTTCGCGCTGAACAACCAGCAAGCCGTTGTCGTGAACCTGTTTTTCGGCACGCTGTGGAAGGCCCCGCTGGTGCTGGTGGTGCTAGCTACCTTCAGTATTGGCCTGGCACTGGGCGTGCTGCTGATGATGCCGCGCTGGTGGAAAAAAAGGCACGCCACCCGCCTCGCTGGCCTACAGCCGTCTACATCGGCGGCCAGCCTAAACAACGTGAAGCAAGCCAGCGACATCGCAGACAACCCAAGCATTCCCCGCCATGGACTTTGACTTCAGCTGGATTTTGCTCGGCCTGCCGGTGGCCTTCACCTTGGGTTGGCTGGCTTCACGCATGGACTTACGCCAGCTGCGTATTGAAAACCGCCAAGCGCCCAAAGCCTACTTTCGAGGCCTAAATTTTTTACTCAATGAGCAACAAGACCAGGCCATTGACGCCTTCATTGAAGCGGTACAAAACGACCCAGACACGTCAGAGCTGCACTTTGCGCTGGGCAACCTGTTTAGGCGGCGCGGCGAATATGAACGCGCCGTGCGAGTGCACGAACATCTTTTGCAACGCGGCGACCTGCCCAAGGTTGAGCACGACCGCGCCCAGCACGCCTTGGCGCTGGACTATCTCAAGGCAGGCCTGCTTGACCGCGCCGAGCTTGCTCTACGCAAACTGGAAGGCACGCCTTTTGAAGAAGAAGCCCGGCTAGCTTTGCTGTCTATTTACGAGCGCTCACGTGACTGGCAACAAAGCGCCGACATTGCCAGCAAGCTAAGCAGCGCGGGGCACGGCAGTTTCAGTGGCCGGCTTGCGCATTACCTGTGTGAGCAGGCTAGTGCCTCAGTTGCTGCGGGTGATGTTGACAAGGCAGCCCAGTTGCTTGAGCAAGCCGCCAGGCAAGCCCCAGATGCCGCCCGACCACTGATTGACCTGGCCAAGCTAAACCAGCAGCGCGGCAAGCCTGATGCAGCGCTGGCTACCCTACAGCAACTTGAAAAAACCGCGCCCCAAGCTTTGCCACTGGCGGCCGGCCTGCTGGTCAATATTGCGCAGACCCCGGCGCTGCTACCCACGGCAGTTGCCTTGCTCAAAGCGCATTACCAACGCACTCCCTCGGTGGACGTGATGGACGCGATTGCAAAGCTCGAAAAAGATCCTGTAGTCAGCCGTCAAGGCTATATGCATCACCTCGAAACAGAGGCATCGTTGGTGGCCGCATCGCGCTGGGTGACCGGCGAAAAATTAGGCACTAACCAGAACCACGCACTGGTACAGCGGGCACTCGACCAAGCCACCAAACCATTGATGCGCTACCGCTGCGCCGCCTGCGGTTTTGAAGCAACCCAACACTTTTGGCATTGCCCCGGTTGCCAGGCATGGGACAGCTATCCGGCACGCAGAATTGAAGAGCTGTGAAATATGAACACCCCCGTGGCTGCGCTTCGCTCGCCTCCCCCCTTGCAGGGGGCGACACCCTGCGGCCTGGCAAAGCCAGCTCCGCGGCGTCTGCTTGAATAGAGAAAGCTTTACATCATGATCGCGCCATCTATTTCACGAACCAAACTAGCAGCAGCCCGCGTACTGGTTGTTGGCGACGCCATGCTTGACCGCTACTGGTACGGCGCAGTTGACCGCATTTCACCCGAAGCGC
>JAYWFR010000206.1:0-3740 GCA_043778695.1 Polaromonas sp.
CAGCTTAAAGGCCACGTCGCCCGGCAAGACTTTCGTGTCTGCCAGCGCAGCGTCAAGAATCGTCATCCCAATCTCAAGGGTCTCAAAAAACCGCTCTTCCTCCACCCGTAGCACATCCATCACCCTCGCGCCATCGGCCTTCAAGCGTGGATACGCATCACCCATCAGCGCAACCAGGTCAGGCACCAGCTTGTGAAAGAACGGCGTCTTTTTGCCCAGCTTGTAGCCATGGCGAATCGCGCGGCGAATGATGCGGCGCTGCACGTAACCGCGCCCTTCATTCGACGGGTTCACGCCGTCGCTGACCAAAAATGCGGTGGCGCGAATGTGATCGGCAATCACCCGCAGGCTCTTGTTGTTCAGGTCTGTCTCACCCGTTTCGCGTGATGCGGCTTTGATGAGCTTGTCGAAAATATCAATCTCGTAGTTGCTGTGCACATGCTGCAAGATGGCGGCCAGGCGCTCCAGGCCCATGCCCGTGTCCACACACGGCGCGGGCAGCTTGACCAGCGAGCCATCGGGCTGCATATCAAACTGCATGAACACGTGGTTCCAGATTTCAATGAAGCGGTCGCCGTCTTCACCCGGGCTGCCGGGTGGCCCGCCAGGGATGTGCTCACCGTGGTCATAAAAAATCTCCGAACACGGGCCGCAAGGTCCCGTATCGGCCATCATCCAGAAGTTGTCGCTCTGGTATTTCTTGGCCCCCTTTTTGTCGCCAATCCGCACGATGCGGTCAGCCGGCAAACCAATCTCGTTATGCCAGATGTCGTACGCCTCTTGGTCGTCGATGTACACCGTGGCCAGCAGCTTATCGGGGGGCAGTTTGTAGACTTTGGTCAGCAGCTCCCAGCCCCACAGCAGTGACTCACGCTTGAAGTAATCGCCAAAGCTCCAGTTGCCCAGCATTTCAAAAAACGTGTGGTGGCGCGCCGTGTAGCCGACGTTTTCCAGGTCATTGTGTTTGCCGCCTGCCCGAAGGCAAGCTTGCACGCTGGCCGCGCGCACGTAGCTGCGTTTGTCAGTGCCCAAAAACACGTCTTTAAACTGCACCATGCCCGAGTTGGTGAACATCAGCGTCGGGTCATTGCCCGGCACGAGTGATGAGGACGGCACAACCGTGTGGCCCTTGGCGGCGTAAAAGTCGAGGAAGGTTTTGCGGATGTCGGCGACGGAGAATTTTGGGACAGGATGTGTTGTCATTTGAGTTCGTAAATTTAAGCTAAAAATTCAAGCTTGAGGCCTGAAAACTTTTTGAAGTCTTTGTCAAAACTTCCAACCGTCGCGCCGTGCTCAAGCCCTAGAGCGGCCAAATGCGCGTTATAGGTCAGATTTGCTGCTGTGCCTGCAACCAAAAGCAGGCGCGACAAAATTCCAGAATGGCGTTCAGGGGGGTGCAGCAGCCGCGCTCTGGGGTGAAGCAACCAATCCTCGACCACGCTTGTAGCATTTGCTACCGACAGCGGTTTTGGCAAAATGGCTGGCTGCGTTGAAAGCCGGATAAAACCAATCAAGGCCAGCCAGGCCAAACCAACTCCTGGTGCGCTGTCAAACGCATCGCCAAGCCACAAAGCGGCTTGCTTGTGATGGGAGCTCAGCGGGTTGACTGAATACAAAAAAACGTTTGTGTCAGGCAACTTCATGCGACTTGATCACTTTTAATTTTTTTCATTTGCCTTGTTTCGCTTGTTCAATTCACGCTCAAGTCGGGCATTGAGCTTTAAAAATTCAAGATTATCCAATTCAGCTACCAACTTGTTGGCTCGTCCCAAGTCAACCAGTGGCGCACCCATCTCAAAAGTGCGCTGCACATATTTAGGTATTTCAATCGCAGAAGGCTTGGCCGTCAAAGACACAATCTTTGCCACCGGCTTGTTGTGCAGCAAGATGATGACTTCTTCTCCTGCCTCAGCCCGGGCCACGTATTTGCTGAAATGCGTTTTCGCATCAAATAGACCGACGGCATGCATGGCAGCTCTTTAAAGAGCGTGGTTTAGGGCGTGGTTTAGGGCGCGGTTTAGGGCGCGGTTTAGGGCGTGGCGTTGTGGGGTAACAAGTTGGTTAGATCAACTAGATTTTACTACCCCCGTTTAACTTAAGCCGTCTGACTGGCAAACGTAAAATCTACACATGCCTTTTTTGACCGCTGCCCTTTACAAGTTTGTCGAACTGCCCGACCACATTGCGCTGAGAGCCCCACTGCTAGCGATGTGTGAAGCCCATGGCATCAAGGGCACGCTGCTGCTGGCAGCTGAGGGCATCAATGGCACGATTGCCGGGCTGCCTGACGATGTGCACGCGGTGCTGGCCTGGCTGCGACGCGATCCACGTTTAGCCGCGCTGGAGCATAAAGAGTCTTGGGCCAGCGCCATGCCTTTTTATCGCATGAAGGTGCGGCTGAAAAAAGAAATTGTCACGCTCGGCGTGCCCGATGTTCACCCAGCCTTAAACGCAGGCCAAAATGTCAACCCCGGCGACTGGAATGCATTGATTGAACAGCCCGGCGTGGTGCTGGTTGACACGCGCAACGACTATGAGGTGTCGATTGGCACGTTCCCCGGCGCTGTGAACCCGGCCACGACCAGCTTTTCAGAGCTGCCGGGTTGGGTTGAAAAAGAAATGCAAAGCGGCGGCAAACTGGCCGACATCGGTGGCGTCAAACCCAAAGTAGCCATGTTTTGCACAGGCGGCATTCGGTGTGAAAAGTCCACCGCATTTTTAAAGTCCAAAGGCTTTGACGAGGTGTACCACCTTAAAGGCGGCATTTTGAAATACCTGGAGACCGTGCCCGAGGCGCAAAGCCGCTGGCAGGGCCAGTGTTTTGTGTTTGACGAGCGGGTGTCGGTTGGCCATGGGTTAGCCGAGGGCGATTTGGAGTTGTGCAGGTCGTGTCGCGACCCGCTGCTGGCCGCTGCCAAAGCATCGCCCTTGTACGAGCGCGGCGTCAGCTGCCCCGGCTGCCATGCCCGCACCACTGACGTGCAAAAAGCCGGCTACCGGCAGCGGCAACAGCAGGTTGATTTAGCCGCCAAGCGCAACCAGGCGCATATTGGCGTGGTACGGCCCTCGTGACCCCCTGCCTTCCCATTTTGTACAGCTTCAGGCGCTGCCCCTACGCCATGCGCGCCCGGCTGGCACTGGCAGCAAGCAGGGTTAGCTACGAACTGCGCGAAGTTGAGTTGAAAAACAAACCGCCGCAGATGCTTGCTGCATCGCCCAAGGGCACCGTGCCAGTTCTGGTGCTGCCAAGTGGTGAAGTGATCGACGAAAGCTTGGGCATCATGCGCTGGGCGCTGGCGGTCAACGATCCCGGCGGTTGGCTAAACCAAGGTTTGTCAAGTGACGTGCTGACCTTGATCGCGGAAAACGACAGCATGTTCAAACACGCGCTTGACCGCTACAAATATCCCAACCGTTACCCGCTGGAGTCGGGTGGTGACGCAGCAAGTTTTATGCAGCTACAGCGCAAGGTTGGGGCGCGTTGGCTCTGCCTGTTGGAGTTGCGTCTGCGCAAAGGCTGGCTGTTTAGCGACCAAGCCAGCTTGGCGGATATGGCGAGCTTGCCGTTTGTTCGCCAGTTTGCGCATACCGATTTGGCGTGGTTTTCAGCGCAGCCTTGGCCGCGGCTGCAAGTCTGGCTCACTGGGTTTGAGGCGGGAGCGCTGTTCGCCAGCGTGATGGGCAAGTACAAACCATGGCAAGCAGCGATTTAATAAAAATACTCTTTTAGGAGCAGCTAG
>JAYWFR010000207.1:0-3737 GCA_043778695.1 Polaromonas sp.
CGTTGAAACCCTGCGCGCGCTTGAAGATGCGCTGCTGGAGTTTGCAGGTTCGGTGATGGTGATCAGCCACGACCGCTGGTTTCTGGACCGCATTGCCACGCACATTCTGGCGGCTGAGGGCGACAGCCAGTGGACGTTTTTTGACGGTAACTATCAGGAGTATGAAGCTGACAAGAAAAAGCGTTTGGGTGAAGAGGGTGCCAAGCCGAAACGCATGCGTTACAAAGCGCTCAAATAATCTGACGCGCGATGACAGACGAAGAAGTTCTGGCGAAGACCAGGCACTGGCTGGAGGCCGCAGTGATTGGTCTTAACCTGTGCCCATTCGCCAAAGCGGTCTACGTTAAAAATCAAGTCCGCTTGGTCGTCAGTAAAGCGCGCCATGCAGACGACTTGCTGGAAGAGCTGGACCGCGAACTCGACTTGCTGGTGGCCACCCCAGCCAGCGAGATTGACACCACGCTGCTGATCCATCCAACATTGTTTGATGATTTTTTAGACTTCAATGACTTTCTTGAAGTGGCTGAAGGCGTGGTCGATGAGCATGGGCTGGAAGGGGTTATTCAACTCGCCAGTTTTCACCCACAATTTCAGTTTGACGGCACGGAGCCAGATGACATCAGCAACTACACCAATCGCGCGCCGTTCGCTTGTCTGCATTTGCTGCGTGAGGCCAGTGTGGCGCGAGCGGTTGAGGCGTTTCCGCAGGCTGATGCGATTTTTGATGTGAACATTGCGACGCTTGAGAAGCTGGGGCTTAAGGGGTGGAAGGCGCTTGGCTTGACGTAGGTGCTTGGCACACACCCTCACCCCAGCCCTCTCCCGCGGGCGGGAGAGGGAGTTAGATAGAAATTCGATTGCCTTGTCCCCTCTCCCTTTGCGGGGAGAGGGTTAGGGTGAGGGAAACATTCAAAGCGAGCCCAGTACCTCAGCCTCAGACCGCCTTAAAAGCGTCTTCAAAAGCGGCGGCTCAAAATGTCGCTGCACCGTGATCGCATAAAAGTTTTCATACAACTGCGGTACCACGCAATACTCTTGCAGTTTGCCGCTTTTGAGCTCGTCTTGAACTACCACCGTAGGCAGCAGCGCCACATTGCCAGAGTCACGCGCCAGCAGCCGCAGCATGGCCATGTCGTCAACCTCGGCAAGTACCTGGTAGCGCAAGCTGAGTTGCTCGCACAGCACGTCAAAGCCGGCGCGAATGTCGCTGTCCCTGCCGGGCAACAGCATCGGCTTGTCCGCCAACTCTTGCGGAAAGCGAAACGTCTTGCCCTTGCTCAAAGGCTTGCCGACCAGGCTGACCGGCTGGCGCGCAATGCGGCGGCAGCGCCACGGGTGCTGACTGTCGGCATGGACTTTGCGGTTGCTCAGCACCACATCCAGGTTGTGCACCGCCAGGCGCGTGAGCAGCTCGTCCAACCCGCCAGACTGCAGCACCAGCTCAACGTCGCTGCGTTTAAGTAAAGGCTTGACAAAATTCTCTTGAAAATTACGCGACAGCGTAGCCACGCCGCCAATGCGTAGCACCTGCCTTGCCAGGCGTTTTCCATCTCGCAGCAACGCGGTTAACTCATTGCCGGTCTCAAAAATAGTGTCGGCATAGGTCAGCGCCACGCGACCGGCTTCGGTCAGTTGCAGTACCCGGCCTTCGCGTGTAAAAAGCGCCTGGCCGAGCTGGTCTTCAAGCTGCTTGATTTGGGTAGACAGCGCCGACTGCGACACATGCAGTTGTAGAGCAGCCCGTGTCAGGTTGCCCTCTTTGGCAACCGCCCAAAAGTAGTGCAGATGATGATAGTTAAGCCGCGACATAAAAGTAATTGATCTATTTATAAGAACATTAAATTGCTTAATATGTATTTTACAGAATTAATTTTGCTAGGCATAGTCACGTTACTTGATAACAAAAGGAGCGTGTTTTGTCGGCATCATTTGACTATTTACAACCCGCGTTGCTGCTGGCCGTGCCTTTGTTGTACGCCTTTGCGGCGCTGCCTGCCAGTTGGCGCATGGCACGCATTTGTACCGCTCTAGCCCTAGGCGTGGCGGCTGCCTCGTTGGGTTTACTCGCATGGGCCGGGCCAGTGATCAGCCACAGCCTGCGCGCTGATGCACTGGGCTGCATCGTGCTGCTGCTGGTGACTTTTATTGGCTGGGTCATCACCCGTTATTCGCAGGCCTATCTGGCGGGTGACGCTGGCCAGGTGCGCTATACCCGCTGGCTGATGGCCACACTTGCCGCCGTCAGCGTGGTGGTGGTGACCAACAACTTAGGCGTGCTGGCATTGGCCTGGCTAGCCACCAGCTTGGCGTTGCACCAGTTGTTGACGTTTTTCAGCCACCGCCCAGCGGCCTTGATTGCCGCGCATAAAAAGTTTTTGGCCAGCAGGTTGGGTGATGTTTGTTTGTTCTCTGGTGTGGTGCTGATTGCGATGACCTTCAATAGCCTAAAGATCGACCAGATCATTAGCAAAGCACAAGCGCTAACGGCCTATCCCCTGGAACTTAAAACAGCGGTGTTTTTAATCGTCATCAGCGCGCTGCTCAAATGTGCACAACTGCCGGTGCACGGCTGGTTGATTCAGGTGATGGAAGCGCCCACGCCGGTGTCAGCGTTGCTGCACGCCGGTATCGTGAACCTGGGCGGTTTTTTGATGATTCGCTTGAGCCCGCTAATCGCCGAAGTCAGTGCTGCGCAAACACTGCTGGTGGTGGTCGGCAGCTTAACGGCGGCACTAGCCGCGCTGGTGATGATGACCCGCATCAGCGTGAAGGTGATGCTGGCTTGGTCAACCTGCGCGCAAATGGGTTTTATGTTGATGCAGTGCGGGCTGGGCGCGTACGAGCTGGCGCTGCTGCACCTGGTGGCCCATTCGCTGTACAAAGCGCATGCCTTTTTGGCAGCAGGGGGCGCGGTCGAGCAAGCGCGCCTAACTGCCATGACAGCACCGCAGACCGACGTCAGTTTGAGCACGCTGATCGTCGGTGCAGCTGGTGGCCTCGTGATGGTGGCCACGGCTGGCATGTGGTGGGGTGTGGCCTTTGACAAGCTGAGTGCTCTGTGGGTGTTGGCGGGCATTGTGTCGCTGGCTACGACGCCTTTGATTTCGCCACTGCTATCCGCGCGAGCGTTGCGAATGAAAGGCTTATGGCCGGTGGGCATGCTGCTGGCCGCATTCGGCGTGGCGTTCGCTTACTTCGGTTTGCACCATGTGTTCGGCTGGTTTGTTGCACTGCCCAGCACCAACGGTGCGAACGCGTTTGATCTGGTCTGGGTGATGCTGTGCTTCACGCTGCTGTTCGCCATGCAATGCTTGATACGCGCGCGCCCGCACGGCGTTGTGGCCAGCAGCTTGTATCCCTGGTTTTATGCCGGGCTGTACCTCGACGAATGGTTCACCCGTATCACCTTTCGCATCTGGCCCGCCAGGTTAGCCGCCGCTTCAACACCGATTGCTACAGGAGTTCTGAAATGAATGTCGCTATGAAACAAGCCATCACCCAAGCCTGCCAGCGCATTGCGCCCACCTGGCCACTGGACCAGTTTATTGCTGTTAATCCGTACTGGGGCTTTGTTGACCAGCCGATCTCGCAAGCTGCCGAGAGCTTAAGCCGACTGTCTGGCAGCCCGCTGGTTATGCCGCGCTCTTTTTACCGGGCTGAATGGCAGGCTGGGCGCTTAACGCGAGCGCATCTACAAGCGGCCATAGATGCTGCACAAGCGACAAGCAAAGTCGACG
>JAYWFR010000208.1:0-21364 GCA_043778695.1 Polaromonas sp.
AGCATCAATTTATTCGCCGCCTGATTTAGCGGTTAGCCGTTAGCCGTTATCCACTATCCGTTCGCCGCTAGCCGTTGGTCTTCGCGTTAAAGCGTCAGCTGAAGCTTGACCACGTCCGGCGCGCTGGCTTTTAGCACCAGATCGCCGCCGTGCGCTAACGCAATTTCACGTGACAAGCTAAGGCCCAGCCCGCTGCCTTCAATGCTGCGGTTGCGAGACGCTTCGCCTCGATAAAAGCGGTCAAAAAATCGCGCCCGCTCAGCCGGACCAATCACCTGGCTTGAGTTCGCCAACACCACCTCAATGCCGCCAGGTACCGCACAGGCGCTGAGCCTGATCCTGCCGCCAGGGCTGCAGTAGCGCACCGCATTGCTGATCAAGTTGTTCATCAGTTGCTGCAGCATCACTTTGTCGCCTTGCACAAACAAGCGGCGGTCGATATGGCACTGAAGGGTTTGACTGCTTAGCAGCATTTGTGCGTCGCTCGCCAGTTCGTCAAGCAGACGGGTCATGTCAATGGCGGAGCGCTGCAGACTTAAAACGCCCGCATCTGCTTGCGACAACAGCAGCAGTTTGCGAGTGATCGCTGCCAGGCGGCCAACTTCATCTTGCAAGCCTACCAAATCGGCTTGAAGTGCGGGTGAGCTCGAGCGGTTTAACGCTTGCTCAATGCGGCCTTGCAAAATCGTGAGCGGCGTTTTAAGTTCATGCGCCGCATCGCTTGAAAACCGCGAGGCCTGCTGAAAACTTTTTTCCAGCCTGGCCAGCATGGTGTTGTAAGCGTCAATCAACACCACAAACTCACGGTCTTCGCCGCGCGTGGGCAGTCGGGTGTTGAGTGCGGTTTGCGTTACACCAGACATCGCACCGCGCATTCGATTGACCGGGCGCATCGTCAGCGACGACAGGCTCCATGCGCCCAGCGCCGTCAGCACCAGGGCCAGCGGCACAACGATTTTCAGCGCTTGTTTGAATGCGCCTTGCAACTCGTCCTTGGTAGCGGCCAAATCCACTGCTATCACGCCGCGGGCTGCTCCGGCAGTCACGCGCGCCGCCCGCCATTGCTGATCTTGTGCTTCGAACGTGGTCAACGCGCAGCTCGAATTTTGGCGTGCCCCGCTTAGCGCTCGGATATCAGGCACCTCGGGCTGTCCAGGTGGCGGGGGAGGCCCGGGAGGGCGGGGTGGCTGGTTGCTTTCCGGCGGGGGCGGGCTGGGCAGCGGCGTGGCAATCAGGTCGTCTAGCGTGAGCGCATTGAGCAATGCGGGCTTCCAATGTGCGCCGTCTAGCACCAGAGCATTGCGCCAATTGGCCGATTGCGCATTGACCATGGGGCTGTTCAACGGCGGGCCACTTGCGCCCGATTCAAATTTCACCATCAGTTGCGCGGCTTGGGTCAAGCGCAGCTTACCCAGCAGGTCAGCCTCAAGCCGGGCCATGCTTTCATCTTGTATGGGCTGCGTGGCCACGCGCCGCGCTTCCATGCACAGCCGGTCATCAAGCCGCTCAACCTCATAAGCAAGCACCCGTATCCACCCCACCAGCAGCACCGCGCTGAGCGCCAGGCTCACGACAATTGCTGCCACCACAAACAGCCGGGTGCGAAACGATACGGTCATGGTTTTCTGAAACGATACCCCGTGCCGCGTACCGCCTCAATGCTGGTCAGGGCTTCGCCCGCGCTGGGTAAATCAGCCATCTTGGCCCGAATACGCTTGATGCACACGTCCACCACGTTGGTGCTCGGGTCAAAGTCGTAGCCCCACACGTGCTGCAAAATTTGGCTGCGCGTGAACACTTCCCCCGGCGAACGCATCAGGTATTCCAGCAAACTAAATTCACGAGTAGTCAGCTCAATAGAAGAATCGCCGCAACTTGCCTCGCGGGTGATGCGGTCAAGCTTCAAGCTGCCTACCTGCAACAGGTTTTGCCGGTCGCCATCAAGCCGACGCCGCAGCGCATGAAGCCGTGCGGCCAGCTCTTCAACAAAAAAAGGTTTGGCCAAGTAGTCATCAGCGCCCAGGTTTAAGCCTTCAATGCGGTCGCCCAGCTCATTGCGGGCGGTTAGCAGCATCACCGGAGTGGTAACGCCGCTTGAGCGCATGGCTTTGAGAATCGACAGCCCGTCTCGGCCCGGCAGCATGATGTCTAGCACCACCACATCAAAGTTGCCGCTAGTGGCCTGCCCGAGGCCCTCGTTGCCGTCTGTGCAGTGGCTGACGCTGAAGCCGCGTGTGGTTAGCCCAGAACAAACGAAGTCGGCAATTTTTTGCTCGTCTTCAACCAGCAGTATTTTCACCAGCGGCTAGTTGTTTGGCGGCGCTGGCGGCGCGCTGCCGTTGGCTGGGCGCGGCGGCGGCGGCGGCGGGTCAAGCTGGTCGAGTTTGGCAGGGCTGAAGCCTGCTGCGTTCATGGCCGCGTCAAGCGCCGGGCTGCGGGGCAAGCCTGAATCACGCAGCGTTCGTTTGATCAGCTTGGCGTCATCGGCAGTCAAGCTGGCTGGCTTGTACGGCGCCAATACTTTGGTAACGATGGCGAGCTGCGCTGCGGTGAGTGCCTGCGCGGATGCCCCCAAGGACGGGGTGGCATCAATCAGAGGCGCGACAGCTGCGCTCGCGCCGCTAGCCGCGCGTGCGGGCGGGGGACTTTGGCTGTAGGCCGCACTGGAGAGCAAAGCGCTCGCAACCAAAACGGCCACAGCCAGCGCGGCGGGTTTAACAATCATCATGAAAGCCTTTCTTGTGCCTGGGCAGACGAGCGAAAAAACATGATTAGGCACTGCAAACCGGCAGCGTCGATGACATTGTTGTCATTGACGTGACGCTTAAGCCGAAAAATTTAAAACGGAGCGTCTGGGGTAGGGTGGGGTTGCGTGGGCCTGATGCGGCGTGGCTTGGCTCTTAGCGTGGGTTTGGCCACGATCGATTCAGCAAACGCGGCTTCAACGGTTTGGCCGTCTCCTATGGGCGCCGCGGGTGCCGCGTCTGCCGCATCCGCCACAGGCCTGCCGCTAGACGTTTTATTGGGCTTGGGCGCAGGCTCAAACTGGCTGTATTTGGCTAGCGTGGTCACCATTTGCCCGTAAACGCGGGGGTTGGCGGCCACGCACTCGCCGACGTGCAAAAAGTCAGAATCACCGGTGTAGTTGCCCACCAGCCCGCCTGCTTCAGTAATTAAAAGCGAGCCTGCCGCCACGTCCCAGGGCTTCAAGCCGCTTTCAAAAAAACCATCACTAAAACCGGCGGCAACGTAAGCCAGGTCTAGCGCAGCTGCGCCGGGTCGGCGGATCCCAGCAGTTTGCGTGATCATTTCACCGAGCATCGCCAGGTGCTGCCTGAGCTTGTTGCCGGGCTGGTAGGGGAAACCGGTTGATATCAAACAGTCTTGCAGCCGGGTGCGCTTTGACACGCGGATGCGGCGGTCGTTCATGAAGGCGCCGCGGCCTTTGCTGGCACAAAAAATATCGTTGCGGGTTGGGTCATACACCACGGCTTGTTCAACCTTGCCCTTGATGGCCAGCGCAATTGACACGCAGTAAATCGGAAAGCCGTGAATGAAGTTGGTGGTGCCGTCCAGCGGGTCAATGATCCACACAAAGTCAGAGCCTTGCGCACCGTGCTCGCTGCCCGACTCTTCGGCCAATATGCCGTGGGCGGGGTAGGCGCTCAAAAGTGTCTCAATGATGGCGGCTTCGGCTTTTTGATCAATGTCGGTCACAAAGTCATTGATTTGCTTGGTCGACACACGCACTGATTCAACGTCAAGCGCCGCTCGGTTGATGATGGCGCCAGCAGCGCGCGCAGCCTTGATGGCCACATTGAGCATGGGATGCAAATTTGCTGACACGGGACACCTCTATACATTCATTTTTCGGGCGGGTGCGTCACTCAGTGTGAACGAACACGTGGTTTTCGGCGGTGCTCGCAATCCTCACGTACCTGAAGTACGTTGCGGCTGCTGCGCTCCGTGCACCAAGCACTTCATCCCAAAAAATTTGAATTTCTAGAAGTGCCCCAGAGCGTTGCCCCGGGTGCGCGCCTGCTGTTTGCAGGGCTGCACCCGACAATCGGGGCAGCGACAATGTCATTTTACCTTGCCACTTTGCAGTCAGCCCCTTGAAAACCCGTTTTATCCTCATCAACACCAGCCACGCAGGCAATGTGGGCGCCGCGGCGCGCGCGATAAAAGTCATGGGCTTTGACGACCTGGTACTGGTCGCGCCGCGCTGGGCCAACGTTCTGCGGCGTGAAGAGACCATTCAGCGGGCCAGTGGCGCGCTAGACGTTTTGAAGAACGCGCGGATTGTAGAAACACTCGACGAAGCTTTAGACGGCATGAACCACTTGTGCGCCACAGCGATGACGCCGCGCGACTTTGGCCCGCCTACTTTGGCGCCGCGTGAGCATTTCAAATTGCTATTAAATAACGAGCTGCTTGTGCAAGTAATACATGGGCTAGAGGCTGATTTGGCACCTAAAAGTAGTTTGAAAATACCTCGAAATGCAGAAATCCCCGAAGGCGTCGCGTTTTTGTTCGGTTCTGAGCGCTTTGGCATGCAAAACGAAGACGTATACCGCTGCCATGTGGCGCTAAGTATCCCGACCGACCCAGAGTTTGGCTCACTTAACCTTGGCGCGGCGGTGCAGTTGATTGCCTATGATTGGCGTGAAGCCCTCGGTGGCTTCAACGTGCAGCCAGCAACGGATGAACCCAAGCTGGCCGACGCCAAAGCCATCGCGGGCATGTTGAAACATTTGGAAGAGGCGTTGGTCGCGATAGATTTTTTAGACCCCGCTGCGCCGAAAAAACTCATGCCGCGCCTCAATCAGCTGGTAAACCGCGCGCAGTTGAGCCAGGAAGAAATTCACATCTTGCGCGGCATCGCAAAGATGATGATCAAAAAAACGCCGTCAGCAGATATCGCACCCGACAACTAAACTAGCCCTATGTTTTCACGCCTGCGCTCCGACATTGCCTGCATCCTTGACCGCGACCCGGCCGCCCGAACCACTTGGGAAGTGCTGACCTGCTACCCAGGCCTGCATGCGCTGGTGCTGCACCGCCGGGCGCACTGGTGCTGGCACAACGGTTTCAAATGGTTGGGGCGTTTTATCTCGCACATCGCGCGTTGGCTCACTGGAATTGAAATTCACCCTGGCGCGAAAATCGGCACTTGTGTGTTTTTCGACCATGCCATGGGTGTGGTGGTGGGCGAGACCGCCGAGATTGGCGACGGCTGCACCATTTACCAAGGCGTGACGTTGGGTGGCACGTCGCTGTACAAAGGCGAAAAGCGCCATCCCACGTTGGGTAAAAATGTGGTGGTTAGCGCTGGAGCCAAGGTACTGGGCGGCTTTGTCGTGGGCGACGGGGCTAAAATTGGCAGCAACGCAGTAGTGATCAAACCCGTGCCTGCCGGGGCCACAGCGGTCGGCATTCCGGCGCGGATCATTCCGTCAAAGAGTGACGCGTCGGCAGACGTCACGCCAACAACTTTTAGCGCCTACGGCATCACGCTCGAAGACGATCCGGTCTCCATGGCCATGAAGGGTTTGATTGACAATGCGTCCACCCAAGAGCAGCAGATTGCGCTGCTGTGGCAGGCGATTGAAAAGCTGTCAAAAAACGGCGCGGACTGCATGCCAGACGGTGCCGCAGTTGAATGCAGGTTTGAAGCTGACAAACTGACCCAGTTGATGGGTAAGTGATTTTTGAGTGACTGTGATTAGCTGGGCAACCTACCAAAAACACTGGTAGGCACAAACAGCTCTGCCAGTTCGCTTTCATGTTGTTTGGACTGCTCCAACTCGTCAAACAGGCTTTTGTTGATGACCGTGAGGGTGTGCAGCTTGCGATTGGAGTCCCGCAGTCTGTCGGTGGTGCCCCGCAAAACGCTGCTTAAAAATCCACACGCGGTATGGGGTGCTTCTTTGATGAGTGACGCAAAAGCGGATTGGTCTAAAACTGCCACCACCATGTCGCTGGCCGCCGTGACATTTGCCGACCGGGGTACGTTTGCGACCACCCCCATTTCACCTACCATTTGACCAGGCGTGACAACGCTGAACACCACACCTTCCCCAGCCCGTGTGTTGGTGCTTTCAACAACTGCCTCGCCTTCAAGCACCAGCGCCATAAAGTCTGTGTTGGTATCGCCTGCTCTGAACATGACTGCGCCACTGGCAACTTTGCACAAGCGCATGCGCTGGGCCACCAGCATCGCATCTTGCGTTTTGATGCTGGCAAGCGCGTTGCTTGAAATAAGCATGCGGGCCATACCGGCGGTGGACCATTGGCGGGGCGTAACAGTTGGCTCAGTCATGGCGTGGCAGTTGTTGATTGAGTGCGTTATTTGACGCTTTGTAGCGCTGACAACATGCCAAAAACCGTTTGCCCCCAGTTTTCAGACAACACAAAGCTGTACAGCGCACTGTCGGCTGTGCTGCCACTGGCAAGCATGGTGCGAAGGCGGATGAAGTAAGTGCCGGGTTTGAGCTGGCCCAAATCCAGCTCGCGACCTGCAACGCCGCCTGGCACTGGCGCAAGCGATGCGGCGGTGGGCCCCATCACGGCCTGGTAACGCACGGCTGGCGGGTCATCAGGCGATTCGGTCCAACTGATCAGCGTCGTTTTACCTTCTTGCCGGAGGCTGATGAGCTTGTCACCGCCTGCGCGCCACGGGTCAGTGGCTGGTGCGTCCTGGATTGAAATCAGCTTGATGGTGTTAAAGCCCTCAAGCCCGATGCCATCAATGCCGCGCACCAGCGCATACCACTTACCGTTTGCCAAGCCTGACAAATTAGCAGGCGAGCCGACAGGCACTTTGAGTTCGCGCACGATCTGATCGAATTGTGCATCGCGGGCAATCACCACCCGGTAGCTGGCAGCGCCCACCAGAGGCGGCAGCGCCATGCTGGCCGCAGGCTGAACCAGTTCGGCGGCAATACCTGTCGCATCGGGTGCGGGCAGCAAGTTCACAGCCTTGATATCTTTGTCCTGCGGTTTAACAACTGCACCTGTGCCCATCGGCAAATCAGCGCCGGCAGCTTGCGCTGGGTTGTCGGCGCGCACCAAGCCTTCCAGCACCTCAGTGCGTGCGGCCCGGCTTTGAGGGTCGTCAAACGCCACCCTGAAGTGAGTGCCACGCACGCCCACCACAGACGTAGGTGTTTCAATTTTGAGCGGCGTGGCGCGTTTGGTGGTTTTTGATGCAAAGGCCTCTAGCGCGCCTTCACTGAGCCGCATCAGGCCTGAAAACCAGTTGGTCGTGCCGCTAGCGCTTGCGTCACGCATCGCGTAGTCGCGGTTGCTGACCACCTCGGCCAGTGTGTTGGGCAAAAGCTTAATGCGGCTGCCGTCGCCCAGTTCAATGATCGCTGAGCTGTTGGCACCGGTTTTAAATTGGCTGCCCTCTTTGATGACAGTGCCCACCGCCACCGGCTGACCAGCCTGGCTGACATCGCCTGACGCGCTGATAACGCTACCACCAGAGGGCTTAGCTGCCAAATAGCGAAGCGGAATGTTTAGCTTTTGACCGGTGTAAATCACGTTTGGATTCTTCAGCCCGTTGTACTGTGCCACGCCGGCCCACGCCTGCAAGCCATTGAGGAGCGTTTGGCTTAAAACAATCAGCTTGTCTTTGGGCTGCACGGTGTAGACCAAACTGGCATCGGTTGGGTTACCGGTAGCTGACGTGGACTGTGCGAAAGCCAGACCAGAGGACGTTAAACAAACGCTAAACGCTATGCTAAAAGTAGCTGCTTGCCCCCATAACAAGGCGCTGGCAGAAGTTTTTTTGGTGAGGTGAAGATGATTTGAATGGTTCATGGAGGTCTGTTCGGCCAGTCGGTGTCTGCTATTTGCCGACCCCATATTTAACCTTCACGACGGCGCGTCGATGGTCGATTAAGACGCAGGATTTTTTCAAAATCAGGCATTTGTCACGAATCAATTCAAAATGTCGCCAGGATCTGGTGGCAGACACATGCCCATGTTGCGTCGGTGCTTAAAAGGCTCGACTAGTTCACTGTTTTACAGACGGCGCAGCGTGCGCAATGGACTAATTGGCGAACGCCCTCAACTACTTGGCCCAGACCAGCAGCGCTCGCTCCAGGGCATCAGCGGCTGCCAAGCATGGCTTGTCAGCTCGCGGCGCGCCAATAACTTGCAGGCCCATGGGGCTGCCGGAAACGCCCACCGCGCCCGCTACATTCACGCAAGGTAGGCCCAGCAACGTCCAAGCCCGGTTAAAGGTGGACGCCCCAGTGCTGGCAAAGCCCAGCGGCGCCTCGTCGGGCGCGCTGGGGGTCAACAGCACATCGAAAGAGTTGAACCAGTCGGCGCAGCGGCTTCTGGCCGCATGGGCGGTGTTTTGCGCTGCCTCATAGGCTGGTTCGCTGATACTGCGCGCAGCCAACAAGTAGTTGCGCAGCACCGGCGACAAAGCGTCTGCGTGGTGGTCAACCTCGCGGGCCATCGCCCGCCAGACCTCAAAGCCTTGAATCACGTCTTGGGCTTCAAACACGCCACTCATCCACGCTGGCAGGTTGATGCTGATGACTTCAAATCCTTGGGCGCGCAAAGCCGCACTGGCGCTGTCTGTGGCCAGCTGCGCACTGGGTGACACAGCTCCCCACGGGTAAGCAGCAGGTACGCCAACGCGCAGGGGTTTGAAGGGCGTTTTTTCAGGCGCGTCCAAAGCCAGCGCAAAGCCGCTAACAACGCCTGCAAACCAGGCAACGTCGCGCACGCTGGGGGCAAACAGCCCTACCGTGTCCAGTGACCATGAAAAGCATTTGATGCCGGATGTCGGCAGCAGGCCAAAACTGGGTTTGAAGCCCGTCACCCCACAATACGACGCCGGTCGAATCACTGAGCCACCTGTTTGCGTGCCGACGGCAAGCGCTACCAGCCCGGCCGCAACTGCGGCGGCCGAGCCTGCCGAGGAGCCGCCGGGCGTGCGACCGGGGGCGTTGGGGTTACGCGTGTTGGTTGGATTTAAAAATGCGAACTCAGTACAACTGGATTTACCTATCACCAGGCCACCCGCGCGGCGTATGGCACCAATAATGGCGGCATCGGCTCTGGGTGTTTGCTCTGCCAGGGTTCCGTTTGCGTACAAAGCAGTGCCATAGCGGGTGGGCAAATCAGCGGTGTCAATATTGTCTTTGACGGCTACTGCCAAGCCTTGCAGTGCCCCCAAATTGCTGTCAAGCTGCATCTGCTTTAACTGCCCGAGGGCTGTGGCTACATCAAGTCGCGCGGTAAATGCGCCTAACGCGCCGTCCTCAGCGTCGATGCGCGCCAGCGCAGCAGTGGCCAGATCAGCAGCACTTAGCGAGCCTGATGCTAAACGCGCAGCCGTTGAAATGGCCGACACTTATTTGACCGCTTGTAGCACCGATGCCTGGTCAAACACGGTTTGTGCCCAGTTGCTGGTGATCTCAAAGCGGTAAATCTCGCTGTGCAGACCCGCGGCGTTTTGCAGCCGGACGTAGTACACGCCGGGCTTTAAATCGCCCAGACTTAACCGGGTGTCTGCTGTGCCTTGCAATGTGACGGCGTTCTGGCTGAGTTTGGCGTCGCTCGCCAAGACCCCTGAATAGCTTGTGCCTGTCATGGGCTGCCCGCCGGCTTGTTGACCGTCCCAGCCGAGCTCTGTTTTTCCTTCGACCACGCTGATGCTGGAATAGGTCACACGCCACTGCCCGTCTTTTACCGCAATCAATTTGACGCTGTTGTAGCCTTCTAGTCCAACGGCGTCAATGCCGCGTACCCGGGCAAACCAGCTGCCATTGGGCAGGCTGCCCAAGTCTGCGCTGGCGGTGGTGACTTTTAAATCGCGCACGATCTTGTCAAACTGCGCGTCGCTGGCTACTTGCACGTGGTAAGCGTTCGCGCCCGCCAGGGTGGGCATCGGCCAGCTGCCTTGGGGTTTCAGGACTTCGCTGGACACACCAGACAAATCCGGGGCTGGCAGCAGCACCACTACCTTGACTTCTTTCTCGGTCGGTTTGACCACCGCACCGGTGCCCATCGGCAAATCAGCGCCGCTGGCCTGGGCTGGGTTGTCAGCGCGTACTTTGCCTTCAATCACTTCGGTCCGTGCGGCCTTGCCTAGTGGGTCATCAAACGCAACCCGAAACTCGGTGCCCCGCACGCCAACGATAGACGTGGGAGTTTCAATTTTGAGCGGCGTGGCCCGTTTGGCGGTTTTGCTGGCCAACGCTTCCAGCGCGCCCTCGCTTAGACGCATCAAGCCTGAAAACCAGTTGGTCGAACCGCTGGTCGATGAATCACGCATCGCGTAGTTGCGGTTGGTGACAACTTCTGCCACGCTGTTGGGCAAAATTTTGACCCGGCTTCCGTCACCTAACTCAATCACGGCGGAGCTGTTGGGCCCCGTTTTAAACGCGCTACCGTCGCCCAATGCTGCGCCTGCCAGCGCCGCGCTGCTGCCCAGCGACACGTCACCTTCAGCGCTGATGACCTTGCCGCCAGCCGTTTTAGATTTGAGAAATCTCAAGGGGATGTCTAGCTTTTGCCCCGGAAACACAACGTTTACGTTTTTGAGCCGGTTGAACTTAGCCACTTCCGGCCAAGCCTTCTTGTCGATCAGCACGTCTTTGGCCAGTTTGATCAGACTATCGCTGGGCCTGACGGTGTACACCAGACTGGCTTCTCTGGGCGCTGCCGTTGCAGTTTGTGCGTGGCCCTGAACATGAACCCCAGCCGCTATTGAAAAAATAGCGGCTAGCGCACGTGCTGTTTGCGTTAACGCACGATTACCGTCACTTTTGCGATAAAAATTCAAAGAGGACGTGTGCTGCATAGTGTGTGCCTTTCATGACCAGCCCAAATGTGCCGTGCTGTTGGTGCCGGGGGGGTGCTTGTGCTGGCGTAAGCGGGCTGCTCACTTGATAGCTTAATACCAATTTTTCATCGTTGAACCGGGCCCACTTACCTAAACCCCGGTTTGACAACCTAAGCCGCAACGTTGTTTCATTTCCGCTTTGGTCTGTGCATTTTGCCCATCCGGATGGATCGCAAGCTTTTTTAGCCTGCCAGCGCAGCTTTGACTGCGCCTGAAACTTGCCCCATGTCCGCTTTGCCGGCCAGCTTGGCCTTGGCCGCGCCCATGACTTTGCCCATGTCGCCGGAGCCGCTGGCGTTCAGCTCAGCGACGATAGTTTTGACTGCTGCCAAAACCTCATCAGCGCTCATGCGGGCGGGCAGGTAGGCCGCTAGCACGGTAATTTCTTGCGCTTCTTTGTCTGCCATGTCTTGCCGGGCAGCTTTGGTGAAGGCTTCAATCGAGTCTTTGCGCTGTTTGATCATTTTGTCGATGATGGCAATGACTTGGCTGTCGTCAAGCACCACACGCTCGTCAACTTCTTTTTGCTTGCAAGCTGCCAGCAGCAAGCGAATGGTGCCCAGGCGCTCGCTGTCTTTGGCGCGCATGGCGGTCTTCATATCTTCGGTGACTTGGTCTTTGAGCGTCATGGTGGTTTCCTTCGTGTCTGAATGCAAAAGGCCCGCAGACTTGAATCTTGCGGGCCTTTGTTGTACGGCTGTTGTACGTTTTAGTACAACTTCTTGGGCAACTGCATCGCGCGAATGCGTTTGTAGTTACGCTTGACAGCGGCCGCTTTTTTGCGCTTGCGCTCGGCTGTTGGCTTTTCATAAAACTCCCTTGCACGCAGGTCAGTCAGCAGGGCGAGTTTTTCAATCGTCCGCTTGAAGCGGCGCAGCGCTACGTCGAAGGGCTCGTTATCTTTTACGCGAATAGTCGTCATTGTTCAAAAAGTCCAAAGGTTTGCATCTTTAAGCCGGTGATTTGATCAGAATCTAGCCAGATGCGGGTTTGCTAGCAAAGCCTGCGAGTATAGCAGTCCGGGGAAGTAACAGCTGTTTTATTTTGGTTCAAAGCGGTTTACAAGGCGGATTCAATATATGAAATTATTGATCTTTGGTGACAGCGAGCGGTGTGTCTGAGTGTTCTGCTACGTGTCCCCCGCCCCCTTTAGGGGCTCCTCCTTGACCTCCGCAGAACACTCAGCCAAACCACACGCCGGTGTTGGCGCAAAAAATCCTGTTTAGCAACGGGTGTGGTGTGTCTACCGCAGCGAAATCAAGGAGGAGCCCCCAGAGGGGGCGGGGGACATTCGCGGAGGTAGATACGCCGTGACCGTTGCGGATTAAATGTACTGTTCATCAAACTTGCGTTTACTTGCCAACAAGCGCATTTCCACAAGCAAACCCAGAAGCCCAAGCCCACTGAAAGTTGTACCCGCCCAGCCAGCCGGTCACATCCACCACTTCACCAATAAAGTACAGCCCGGGTTGTTTCGATTCCATGGTTTGCGACGACAAATCCCGCGTGTCGACGCCGCCAGCGGTGACTTCAGCTTTTTTGTAGCCTTCACTGCCGTTAGGCGTGATTTGCCAATCGGTCAGCCGCTCGGCCAAGCCCGCAAGTGCTTTGTCCGTCGCGTCGCAGATGGGGCGTTGCAGCGCCGGGTCAGTGCTGGCCCAGGCCTCTGCCAAGCGGCTCGGCACAACGCTGGCTAGCTCGTTGGCGATGAGCTTTTTCGAACTGGCTTTGGCGTTTAACAGCGTTTGACTCAAGTTTCGTCCCGGCGATAAGTTGATCCGCAAACAGTGACCTTCTCGCCAAAAACTGGATATTTGCAACACCGCTGGGCCGCTCAGGCCTTTGTGGGTGAACAGCAGGTCTTCTGCAAACACCGTTGCTTTTTTGCGCTGTTTGGGCGTAGCGTCAGCCTCGCTGGTCTCAATTTGCACCGGCAGCGCCAAGCCTGCCAATTGCGCAAATGGTAGCCAAGCATCACCGTCAAAGGTCAACGGCACCAATGCGGCTTTGGGCTCAACCAGCGCCAAGCCAAACTGCTGAGCGAGCCGATAGCCAAAATCGGTTGCGCCAATCTTGGGGATCGACAGCCCGCCGGTGGCCACCACGACTTGCGGTGTTTCAATCAAACCCCGATCAGTATCAATTTGATAGCTGCTAGCGCACGTATTCAAACGGCTAGCAGCCGAAAACATGATTTTTTTAACGCTGCAGGGCTGCCAGCGTTCCACGTTGCCGTCGGCGCACTCTGCCAGCAGCAGATTGATGATGTCTTCGGCCGAACGGTCGCAAAACAGCTGGCCTTTGTGCTTTTCATGAAACGGCACCTGGTGCTTTTGCAGCAGGGAAATGAAGTCTTGCGGCGAATAACCTGCCAACGCTGAGCGGCAAAAATGTGGGTTGTCGCTTAAAAAATTGGCAGGCGACACGTCCCGGTTGGTGAAGTTGCAGCGCCCGCCACCTGAAATGCGGATCTTCTCGGCCACTTTTTCGCTGTGGTCAATCACCAAAACGCTCAGCCCGCGCTGGCCAGCGATGGCAGCGCAAAACAGGCCGGCCGCACCTGCACCAATGATGACAGCGTCAAAATAAAGTTGTGGCTCAGTTTTCATAGCCAAAGTGTAGTGGTGAGGACTTGGAGGTCAGCCTTTCGCCCAGGCCATCGGTTATTCTGTAGCTCGACATTTAAGGGGCAAAAACAGTGTGGAGCGTACGCGATGAGTTTTCTTAATGAGCTGAAAAGCCAAGCCAGTGCCCTGCAAAAGCAGCAGGCGGGCACCGACGTCGATCTGGCGGCTCATACCCAAGCCTGCGAGCAGGCTTGCCACACGCTGCGGCGCTATATGCAAGACCTGGGAGCCCAGCTAAATGTGATCAATCCGCCAGCGGCGGGCCAGTACAGCCTGGACGCGAAGGCAATGTTTCCAGCAATGGTGATGAAAAATTTCCGGTCAGACGCACGCAAAAAAATGCTGCGCGACCAAGAGGTGTTTGACAGCCTGGGAATGGGTTGGGAGCTGTTACCGGCCACCGGCGCTGTCTGCACGCACAGCGTGACGGTGAACTTCCCGCCTGATCTTCAAAGGGTCACGCAGCGTTTGTCGGTCGGGCAAATCAAGCATGAGCGCAAAGACGTCCGGCATCCTGAGACGCAAAAGCTGCAAGCCTACGTTTTTGACTACCAAACGCAAAGCCGTGGCTCTATTTTGGTCACGCCTGACCACGACAAGGGTCAACTAGCGTTTCGTGTCACCAACATGGGCGGCTTTGAACTGCAGAGCATCACCTACCCAGCCAGTCAGGTCACTCAGGGCCTGATGGACGAGCTGGCAAAAAAACTGGTGGGGCAGGCCAGCAGGTTTGGCTAACAAGCGAGCGTACCCGTTGCTATGAAAATGCCAGCATCCGTCAAAGCCCTCGCGCCCGCCGACATCTCCCGTATCATTGAAATGGCTTGGGAAGACCGCACCACGTTTGAAGCCATTGAGTTGCAGTTTGGGCTCAATGAATCGGCGGTTGTTGCATTGATGCGCAGCGAGATGAAGGCGTCGTCATTTCGAATGTGGCGCAAACGCATGGCAGGCCGGGTGACCAAGCATGCGGCGCTTCGGCTTGAAGCGATGAACGACGGTGGGCCACATATCGCGCGGCACCGTATTCCTCAAAGGTAGGTTGCTCAGGCTTGCTTTTGCCGGCTATTAGCGTCGCTGGCAACTGCTGCCAGGCCTTTGAGCACGTCACCGATCACAATCACGCTCGGGCTTGCTAGGCGCTCACGCTCAATGGTGCTTCGAAGGGTGCCAAGTGTGGCCACCGCGTGGCGCTGGGTGGGCAAGCTGGCGTTTTCAATGATGGCGACGGGTGTGCTGGCGTTCAAACCGAGCAGCAACTGGTTTTGAATTCCTTCTGATGCTGTCACACCCATATAAATCACCAGAGTGAGTTTGGCCTGCGCAGCAGTTGCTGCTAGCAATGCCCAATCAGTACCTGCATCGCCGGGCTTGGCGTGGCCCGTGACAAACACCACGCCGTGAGCATGGTCGCGGTGCGTCAGTGGCACGTTGAGTGACGTCAGCGCGGCCAGACCAGACGTGATGCCGTTGATGACCGTGACTTCAATCCCTGCGACTGCCAGAGCCTCAAGCTCTTCACCGCCTCGGCCAAAAATAAACGGGTCACCGCCTTTGAGGCGCACCACGTTGTCGCCTTCTTTGACTGCCATCACCATCAGCTTTTCAATGAAGGCTTGAGGTGTGGACTTGCAGCCGCCGCGCTTGCCGACGTAGACGATGCGGGCGTTGGGCTGGGCGAAGGCAACAATCTCGGGGTTGACCAGGTCGTCTACAAACAGCACGGTGGCAGTTTGAATGGCTTTGAGTGCTTTGATTGTTAGCAGTTCAGGGTCACCGGGACCCGCGCCCACAAGGGTGCATTTACCAGAGGTGACGTTGGTGTTCATGATGATTTTGCGGGCGCTTCGTGCGCCTTTCCCTGCCGGGGGAAGGTTGGAATGGGGGCACGCACGATGGCAATACCGTTTCTGAACTTGCCCCCACCCTCCCCCAGCAGGGGAGGGAGTACGTCCGAATTCAGACGAGTGATGGTTTTCATAATTGTTTAACGAGACGCAAGATATGTTCCACCTGCATGGCAATCGAGGTGGGCACGGGTTGTTGTCCTGTCATCACAGATTGAATATACGCTGCTGTGCTTGCCGCATCGGTTGTTTTGGGCAAGTCGGGCAGGGCGTTCAATGTGCCTGCTTGCGCATCTTGCAGCCGTTGCCGCTGGCCATGGATGAAGGCGTCCATTTGCGGCACGCGGCGAGCGTCGGCCACCACCTCGCCTTCGGTGCCGCGCAGCAGCAGAGCGTTGGTACGCGTTAACTCAAAGGTTTGCGCCATCGACACCGCATATTCGGGGTGCGTGTAGCTGCTTACGACCAGCGCTTTGCCCACGCATGGGTTCATCAACTTGACCAGGCTGTGCGCCGGGTTGCGCAGGCCAACGACTCGGCGTACGTCCAGCAGCCGCTTCAGGGCGGGGCATAGGACTTCAGTCGGCACATAAGCAACTTCACCTGATGCTATTGATTCAATAGCTGTTAGCCCGTGTATTGCAAGGGCCTCAAGCACTTCAGATACAAAAATACGGCTGTTTTCAGTCGGTGTTCCGTGAATCAACACCGCCAAACCCTCGCGCGCTAGCAGCATGGCCAGCAATGGCGTTAGCAGTGGCAACTTGCGTGCGCCGTTGTAGCTGGGCAGCACGACGACAGGCGCGCCGCGGTCGGGAATCAGGCTCATGCGGTTGCGTAGCGCATCTAAAAAGCCCGCCATCTCATCGGGCGTTTCGCCTTTGATCCGCATCGCCAGGCAAAACGCGCCGATTTCTAAATCCGTCACTGTGCCGTCCAGCACCTGACCCAGCAGGTCAGCAGCCTGCTCGCGCGAGAGCGGCCTTGCGCCGTCTTTGCCGCGGCCTATTTCCTTGATGTAGTGACTGATCCCCATGGCTGTATTGTCGGTGACTTTAGAATCCGTTCGGGTTGGGCTTGTCGAAGCTTTTACATGCCCAGCAGAGCCTTCGGCAGAGCCTGTCTTGAGCTCGTCGAGCGACTTGGAACGGGCTCGGGACGGACTCGGGACGGGCGGTTACATCACTAAGCAATCTACTTGATCGGAATCACCGAACGCGGCGCAGCCGATTTGGCTGAGCGCACCATCCGTTTTAGCTCCGGCAGGCAACTGCCGCAAGAAGTGCCGCATTTCAACGCTGCCTGCAAGCCTGCCAGGCGCTGTGTATCGCTGCCTCTCGCGGTGGTCAAATGCGCGTCAATTGCCGCATCCGTCACATTCAGGCAGGTGCACACCAGCTTGCCACGCGCTTGAACCGCAGCAGGTGCTTTGGCCCCTGGCGACAGCAGCAGGCGGCCATAGGTTTGCGCAGGCAGCTCGCCTTCGAGCACGGTTTTAATCCACGCCTCGGCGCTGGTGTCGCCGGCCAGCAAAAAGCCTGTCAGTTCGGCGCGGTCGGCAATGCGTGTCAGCTTGGCGGTGCGGCGCTGGCCACGCTTTTTATCAGCATAGTGCAGCACGTCATGCGTCGTTAAGCCGAGTATTTTTTCAATCTGCATGAGCAATTCATTGGGCGGCACGACGTGCGCAGCGGCCCTGAACAGCACGCCTTCGCGCGCCGCACCCAGACCCGCCAGCGGCGTGTTGTTGGCAAAATTGGCGAAGGGTACGCAACTGGTAAATGGGAAAGCTTTCATCAAAGGTTTGAGCGCTTCACGTGCTGCAAGCGACTTGCCGGCGGGCAGCCAGGCCATGGCCAGCAAGCTCCAGGGGAGCTCAGCCTTCAAAATTTTGACGGCCGCGTGTTTGAGCTCGGGTTGCTTGGATGTCGGGCAATAGGCCGAAGTGGTGATGGCGTTGACACCTGCCAGCGGCTCGCCAATGCTGGACTGGCCGCTCAAGTATTCGCTGCCCCAATGCATCGCGATAAACGCTTGACTTGCACCAAGCTCTGGTGAACTTTGCAGAGGCACAACGATGCTTCCGCGTTTGGATGTGACGTACACCAGGTCGCCATCTTTCAATAGTCGGCGCGCCATGTCGTTAGCGTTCATTTGCACAGACGGCTCGGACACATGGCCAAATAAATGGCCCAGCGTGCCAGTGCGCGTCATGCCATGCCACTGGTCGCGCAGGCGGCCGGTGTTAAGCGAAAACGGGTAGCGAGATTCACGTGGTTCTGCCACAGGTTTGTAGACTGTATTGGCAAATTTGGCCTTACCGTCAGGCGTTGGGAAGATGCCGTCTTCATAAAGCCGTGCTTTGCCAATGAGCTCGCCAGTTTTTAGTGGCCACTGCTGGGGCGCTGCGTCCAGCATGGCGTAGCTCATGCCGGTGATGTCCAGGTCGCGGCCGCGGGTGGATTCGCGGTGTTCGTTCCAGATGGTTTCTATGCCAGCGGCTTCGTCTATTAAGGAGTAGGGAAACAAACTGCTTCCCCCTCCGGGGGAAGGTTGGGATGGGGGCACGCACAGTGCTTGCAGTGTTTCTGCGCTTGCCCCCACCCCACCCTCCCCCGGAGGGGGAGGGAGTAAAACCTCAAGCCGCTGCGCAAAATCAACCGCAATCGACCAGTCGTGACGGGTTTGCCCCGGTGCGCTTACCGCTGCGCGCACGCGCGAAATACGCCGCTCACTGTTTGTCACCGTGCCGGTTTTTTCGCCCCAGGTGGTAGCGGGCAGCAGCAGGTCGGCGTAGTCGCAGGTCGCTGCTGTGGCAAAGGCTTCTTGCACAATCACCAGCTCAGCTCGCTCCAGCGCACGCCGCACGGTGGCTTGGTCGGGCATCGACTGGGCCGGGTTGGTGCAGGCTATCCACAGTGCCTTGATTTCACCATCAGCTGCAGCCTGAAACATCTCTACGGCGGTTTTTCCGGGCTTGCTCGGCACATCGTTGATGCCCCACAGTGCGGCGACTTCAGAGCGGTGCTCGGGGTTCGCCATATCGCGGTGCGCGCTGAGCAAGTTGGCCATGCCGCCGACTTCACGGCCGCCCATCGCGTTGGGCTGGCCGGTAAGAGAGAAAGGGCCAGCGCCGGGTTTACCGATCTGCTGTGTTGCCAAATGCAGATTGATGAGCGCGGCATTTTTCGTTGTGCCACTGCTGGACTGGTTCAACCCCTGGCAGTACAAGCTTAATGTGGCGGCGCGATTAACAAAGTCGCCTGTGGCTCCGGTCGCAAACATTTTTGCGGCGGTAAACAGGTCATCTTTTTTAATGCCGCATGTCTCAGCCACGATGTCTGGCGTGTAGTCACGCACCGTGGTTTTGAGTGCGTCAAATCCTGTGGTGTGGGCCAAAATGTAGGCGTTATCTGTCCAACCCTCCCACAGCATGATGTGCAGCATGCCGTTGAACAAACTCACGTCAGTGCCGGGCTGAATCGGCAGGTACAAGTCGGCAATCTCGGCGGTGTCGGTGCGGCGCGGGTCGCAGAAGATGATTTTCATCTTCGGGTTATTTTGCTTCGCGTCTTCAATACGGCGAAACAAAATCGGGTGCGCATAAGCGGTGTTGCTACCGACAATGAAAATGCACTGCGCATGATTGACGTCGTCATAGCAATTGGGCGGCGCATCAGCCCCCAGCGTTTGCTTGTAGCCCGCCACTGCGCTGCTCATGCAAAGGCGCGAATTGGTGTCGATGTTGTTGGTGCCAATCAGGCCCTTGGCCAGTTTGTTAAAGACGTAATAGTCTTCCGTTAGCAACTGGCCTGACACATAAAAACCGACGGCATCGGGGCCATGCTCTTTGATGATTTGTGCAAATGATTCGGCTGCAAAGTCCAGCGCATCGCCCCAGCCAATCGGCTTGGGAGCCTCGTGCCTGTGCACGCGACGCATGGGCTGCAGCAAGCGGGTTTGGCGCGTGACGGCAGCGCTGGCGGTTAACGCCAGAGTTGAGCCCTTGGTGCAAAGCCTGCCAAAGTTTGCCGGGTGATCAGGGTCGCCCTTGACCCCGGTGATCTGGTCGCCTGTAGATTCGATGATCACGCCGCAGCCTACACCGCAGTAGGGGCAGGTGGATTTAGTTTCCTGCACCACTCCTTCCCCCCCTGGGGGAAGGCGGGGATGGGGGCTCTCTGAAAGAGAATGGCTCATGCGTTTGCCCTCACCCTAGCCCTCTCCCAGCGGGAGAGGGAACAAGAGGGGCGTGGGCAGTTAAGGCGCGTCGCCCGCATTGCTCCTTCCCCCCCTGGGGGAAGGCAGGGATGGGGGCTCTCTGAAAGAGAATGGCTCATGCGCTTGCCCTCACCCTAGCCCTCTCCCAGCGGGAGAGGGGACAGCAAGGGAAGGGATGTGTAGGGTGTAGTTTTTGGCCCGGCTGCCGGTCGCGCTAAATCAATTCCTACTGTTGCGAGTTCGACTGCATCCAGATGCACCATTCCGTCTGCCACCCTCACTGCAAACTTCGGCGTGCAGCCTTCGTCAGGAGCTTTGGCGCAGCCCCCGTTCAAATCAATTGTCCAGTTGTGTAGCGGGCAAGCCACGCTGTTGCCAAACACGATGCCCTGGCTTAACGGCCCGCCTTTGTGCGGGCAGCGGTCGAGCAGGGCAAACACGCCGTTCGCATCGTTGCGGAACACCGCTACGTCAATGCCTTGCGCTCGTGACACGCGGCGTGAGCCGAGCACCGGGATGTCGGTGACCAAGCAGATCTTTTTCCATTCACTCATTGTTATACCTGCGCTTCATTCTGTGTGCTACTTGCTACTTGCTACTTGCTACTTGCTATTTGCTATTTAATCAGGAGCTGCTCGCACATGTATTTATTGGGCTACAGGACTAATTACCACATAAAATTATGTGTTTCAAGCCGAAATCGCATCAAACTGCCGCGTATCAACCGCCGCCTTTTGCATTTCAAACCATGGGTCAGGCTCGCCGTCCAATGCAAACTGCAATTGCGCCCACAGTGCTTTGCGGCCTTCGTGGTCTTCCAGGATTTTTTTCTTCACGTATTCAAGGCCTACGCGGTTGACGTAGTGCACCGTGCGCTCCAGGTACCAGCCTTCTTGCCTGTACAGCTCACAAAACGCGCCGGTGTATTCCAGCACTTCTTCGGCGGTCTTAACTTTGACAAAGAAATGCGCCACCTCGGTCTTGATGCCGCCGTTGCCTGCGATGTACATCTCCCAGCCGCTGTCAACGCCAATCACGCCGACGTCTTTGATGCCTGCCTCGGCACAGTTGCGCGGGCAGCCGCTGACAGCAAATTTGACCTTGTGCGGTGCGTACATGCGCCACATGGCGCGCTCCAGGTCTTTGCCCATTTGGGTGCTGTCCTGCGTGCCCATGCGGCACCACTCGTTGCCGACGCAAGTTTTAACGGTGCGCAGCGCTTTGGCATAGGCGTGGCCAGATGGCATGCCGATGTCTTTCCACACGTTGACCAAATCTTCTTTTTTCACGCCCAGCAAGTCGATGCGCTGGCCGCCCGTGACCTTGACAGTCGGGATTTTGTACTTGTCGACCGCGTCAGCAATGCGGCGCAACTCACTTGCCGTCGTCTCGCCGCCCCACATGCGGGGGATGACGCTGTATGTGCCGTCTTTTTGAATATTGGCATGGCTGCGCTCGTTGATGAACCTGCTTTGCGGGTCGTCTTTGGCCTCTTTGGGCCAGGTGCTGATGAGGTAATAGTTGATGGCCGGGCGGCAGCTTGCACAACCGTTGGGGGTCTTCCATTCCATGAATTTATAAACGCCAGAGATCGTCAACAATTTGTTCGCACGTATCGCATCACGCACGGCCTGGTGCCCGTGGTCTGTGCAACTGCACATCGCTTTTAACTTTGGTGTGGCAGAGTAGTCGCCACCAGCCGTAAACATCAAAATTTGCTCAACCAGACCGGTGCATGACCCGCAGGATGCGCTGGCTTTGGTGTGCTTGCGTACCTCGTCGAGTGTGAACAGGCC
>JAYWFR010000209.1:0-21341 GCA_043778695.1 Polaromonas sp.
CCTTGACGTAACCGTGCGCACGCAAATTTTGGATCTATTGGCTGAGCTGCAACGCAAAAATGGCATGGCCGTGTTGATGATCACGCACGACCTGAACCTAGTGCGCCGCTTTGCAGACCACATCGCCGTGATGGAAAACGGCGTGATTGTGGAGCAGGGCGCAGTCGCTGATGTCTTTGCAAAGCCGCAGCATGCCTATACCCAAAAGCTGATGGACAGCAAGCCGACGCGGGACGTGCAGGAAGCGCGCGCCAACGCCAACTTGTTAGCTGTGATGACAGCCAAAAACCTGCGCGTCATCTATCCGGTCAGTTTGCCGGGCTTTAAAGGCTGGTTTAGAACCGGAGAGTTTGTGGCGGTGCAAGGCGCGAGTTTTACGATTGCAGCCGGGCAAACGCTGGGTGTGATTGGCGAGTCCGGTTCGGGCAAGTCCAGCCTGGCGCTGGCGGCGCTGGGTTTGCATCCGTCACAGGGTGAACTCGATGTTGCAGGCAAAGCCTGGAGCCAGAACGCAGCCAACAACAAAGCCATCCGCAAAGCCGTGCAGGTGGTGTTTCAAGACCCGTTTTCATCGCTGTCGCCGCGCATGACGGTGGAGCAGATTGTGGGTGAGGGTTTAGCGGTGCATCAGCCGCACATCAAAGAGATTGAGGTGCAGCAGCGGGTACTGAAAGCCCTGCAAGAAGTTGGTATGACCGAGGCCCAGTTCCCAGGCCTGCTGCAGCGCTACCCACACGAGTTTTCAGGCGGCCAGCGCCAGCGTATCGCCATTGCCCGGGCGCTGATGGTCGAGCCGCAGCTGCTGGTGCTGGACGAGCCGACCAGCGCGCTGGACGTGACGATTCAAAAGCAGATTTTGCAGCTGCTACAGCGCTTGCAAAGGGAACGTGGCCTGAGCTATTTGCTCATCACGCATGACGTGGATGTGATTCGCGCCATGGCCCATCAGGTGATGGTGCTCAAAGACGGCGTGGTGCTGGAGGCCGGGCCGCTGGCGCAAATCATGGATTCGCCCGAGCACCCGTATACGCGAACGCTGGTGGCTTCTCAAGGCTAGCTTGCTATAAAATAGAGAGCTTCTTGCGCCCGTGTTTGTTGGTCTGGGGGCTTATGCTATTGTTTTTTAATACGTATCAGTACGCTACGACTAGAAATAACCGTTTTCGTGATCTCTCTTGTGGCGACTGCAAGGATGCGCAGGGTCGGCTTGGCTGAGAGGCATCAAGCCTGCAATGTCGACGAACGATCTGTTAGGCATCAGGCGCGCCCACGTCGAACTCGAACCGGTCGAACATCCCCCCCCCGATCTGTATTTGGCTATGGAACCTGAAGCCAAAGCTCTCGTAAACGGCTCGAAGCTTTGGCCTGTCAGCAGCGCAGTCCAAACGGAGAAATCGGAGGCGGCTCTTCCGTGTGAGAGCGACTGCGTGACAAAGCAATTCGTGCGCGAAACCGAATCCCTTTTTCTCAGGGAGAATCGCCAGCTTGTGCAGGTACGCTGAGGTCCCATCAGGGATCTCAGGCCAGAACGCGGGATCCTGAAATTGGAGACGAAAAACGCCTATCGCGCAGTCCGCGTCAAAGCCCACGTGGTAGAGATGGCGCTCAATGTGCGGCGTCACCGCCGCCTCGCTCACTTCCGCAGTGCTCCACAGCGCCTCGCCTTGTTCAACCAATTTCGCTGCGGCAGCGGACAGCACACCCGCAACGACGGGCGCGTCGGCTGTCTGAGCGACACGGACGTGCATTCCTAAGGCTCAACTCAATGCAAACAGCAACACCAGCGGTATAAAAATAGCGCTGCAAAACAATCTGGACACCAAAATCTCCTGAAACTGGGTTTGCCCGTTGAGTTACAAGGCATCGTACTGTTTATTCATCCGAATATTAAAATACCGTGAAACCCCGGAAGCTGGGTTTGGCATTTACCTACCTGCTTGAGGCTAACCAACACGGTCTCGCTGTCTGGTCAGTTTGACTATAGCTTGCCAAGTGAGGCAGCGCGAACCCGGGTTATGGCAGGTGCCGGCGTGACTTAAGTCACAAACTAGTTTAATGGTTTTAGTACTATCAATTTAGGAGCTGCTCGCGCAGGTAATTATTGGGCTAGGGGGCTATTTCTCTAGTTTTTTTATGTGCATGCAGTCGCAGCCAGTCGGCAAAAGCGTCTTCCGTGATGTCGCCTGTGGCTACGGTAAGCATGGTGATGGTTGCGTCAGCTTGTGAGGCGTTCAGCTGGTAACCATTCAAGTACAAAAACAAACCTGTCGCCAAAAACGCTGCCCGCTTGTTGCCGTCAACAAAAGGGTGGTTTTTGGCCAAACCCACGGTGTAGCTGGCCGCTAAGGCGGCTACATCGGGCGGGGCATCATCGGCGGCGTAGGCTACCAGATTAAGCGGCCGGGCCAGCGCAGAGTCCAACAACCCCTCGTCACGCAACCCTTCGCCACCGCCGTGGGTTGCCAGACTTTCGCCGTGTAGCAGCATCAGCGCGGACTTGGTGATCCAGCGCCACGTCATTTGGCTAACTGGTGAAAAGTGTCTTTGAAGTCGCGCATGAAGGCGCGACCAGCGGTAATTTCTTCTTCCAGTTCTGGGTCGTAAGGCGTTAGTGCGTAGCCGTCCGGTGTTTCGGTCAAAAACACACTTTCACCCTTGGCCAGTTTTAGGCGCGACAAAGCCTCTTTGGGCAAAATAACGCCCACCGAATTACCTATTTGCGTAAGTTTAAGCATGTGCATGATGTGATCCTGTAATTACAGACGTAATACTAAACCAATCACATGCGCTGGTCAACAGGCAGGCGCACGGTTTGCCCCGCGCTGTATTGCATTGCTCGTCAGCTTAGAAACTCTTCAATCAGTTTTGCCAACTGCTCCGGCTGGTCGTGGTGCAGCATGTGGCCTGCGTCTTCAAGTCGGGCGACTTCGGCATTGGGTATCAACTTCAAGCGCTCGTGGTAGTCAGCCAGCGTGTAGCGGCCTTGGTGCCATTTGCTTAACGAATCTTCCGACGCTTCAACCGCCAGCACAGGTGCGGTGATGCGCTTGTAAATCTCTAGCGTCTCGTCAACCTTGTAAAGGTTGGCGTTGATCACTTTGTGGCCTGGCTCGCCCAATATTTGCCACTGGCCGGCTGTGTTTTGTTTGGCCCAGTGGCCAGCCAGCCAGTTGGCTTTGTCTTCACTCAAGCGGGGGTTGGTTTTCATCAGCCTTTTGGCCACGCCGCTTAACTGGTCATAGGCTTTTAAGTCGAGCTCGCCCTTGTGCAGGCTTTTTAATTGATCCATCCATTTGGCATAGCGGCCGGGGGCTTGAGCCGCCACCGTGGGGCCCAGGCCAAAACCTTCGAGGTTGACGAGTCGCCCAATGCGTTCGGGCCGCACGCCTGAATAAATCATCGCGATGTTGCCGCCCATGCTGTGGCCGACCAGGTCGATTTTTTTGTCTTGTACGTAGTGGTCTAGCAAAAAATCGAGGTCGGCCAGGTAGTCGGGCAGCCAGAAATTGTCCGCCGCCGCGCCCACCCCTGAGCTGGTCAACCCAAAGCCTCGCCAATCAGGAGCAATGATGGTGCGACCAGTAGCAAAGGCGTCACTCAAAGCGTCAACCATGAATTGGTACGACGCCGCCACGTCCATCCAGCCGTGTACCAACACCAGTGGCGGCAGATTGCCAGATGGGTTGCTGCCCTGCCACAGGCGAACGTGGTAGTTGAGCCCGCGAATAGGGACAAACTCGCTGCTTGAGATGCGTTTTTCTTTGTACATTGACCACATGATAAAGAAACATTGGGCCATGCCCAGTCAAAACCGTGACAAACCGGCGGATGCCTACGCGGCAATGCACGCTGGCTTTGCCTGGCGGGTAGAGGATGATCTAAACATTGCCGAGGTTTGCTGTAGCCGCTGGTCGCGTTCGCTTGATGCTAGTAAAAATATAGCTATATGCGACCATAAACAGGGCGCTGTAGCCAGTTTTTATACTTATCTTGAACTTAAAAAGGCGGCTGACGCACTCAGCCATGTGCTAACTTGCCTGGGCGTGCAGCGCGGCGATCGGGTCGCCATTGTGATGCCGCAGCGCTTTGAAACGGCTGCCGCTTACATGGCGGTGTTTCAAATGGGCGCGGTAGCCATGCCGTTGTCAATGCTGTTCGGGCCCGAGGCTCTGCAATACCGCTTGCAAGACAGCGAAGCAGTGGTGGCAATTGCCGACGAAAGCAGCATGGCCAGCTTGCAGCGCGTGCGCTCTGGCTGCCCTGCGCTGCGCACCGTCGTGGCGGTGGGTAACTGCACGGCCGATGTTGGGTACGCATCGGCCACGGCCCAACATCAAATCGCTTTCACAGCCGTCAACACCAAGGCCCAAGAAGCCGCGATATTGATTTACACCAGCGGCACCACCGGCCCACCTAAAGGCGCGCTGCTGCCGCACCAGGCGTTGATCGGTAATTTGACGGGCTTTGTGTGTAGCCAAAACTGGTTTGGTTTTGACGCTATAAAAAACTCAGACACGCAAGCCGTGTTCTGGTCTCCGGCAGACTGGGCCTGGACTGGTGGGTTGATGGATGCATTGCTGCCGACGCTGTATTTTGGCCGCCCTATCGTTGCCTTCAATGGTCGCTTTACCCCTGAGCTGGCTTTCAATTTGATGCAGCAGCACGGCGTAACGCACAGCTTTTTGTTCCCTACTGCGCTTAAAGCCATGATGAAGGCTTACCCGCAGCCGCGTAAACATTTCAAACTCAAACTTGAAGGCCTGATGAGCGCGGGCGAAGCAGTCGGTGATGCGGTGTTTGACTACTGCAAAAACGAAATCGGTGTGGTGGTCAATGAAATGTTTGGCCAGACCGAGATCAACTACGTGGTCGGCAATTGCCACCGGTTTTGGCCAGCGCGCGCGGGCAGCATGGGCAAAGGCTACCCGGGCCACCGGGTGGCGGTGATTGGCGATGATGGCCAAGAATGCGCTGTGGGCGTGCCTGGCGATGTGTCGGTTAACCGCTATGACGTGCATGGCCAGCTTGATCCTATTTTCTTTTTAGGTTACTGGAAAAACGACGCGGCCACGCAGGCCAAATTCACAGGTAAAAACGGAGCTGACAATTGGTGCCGCACAGGCGACCTAGCCACGCGCGATGCAGATGGCTACCTGTGGTACGAAGGCCGGGCCGACGATGTGTTTAAAGCGGCAGGCTACCGCATTGGGCCGGGGGAGATTGAAAACTGCCTGGTCAAGCACCCTGCAGTAGCCAACGCTGCGGTGGTACCCAAGCCTGACAAAGAGCGCGGCGCTGTGGTCAAGGCTTATGTGGTGTTAGCTCCTGATTTAATAGCTGCTCGCGCCCTAATTAAGGGCAGTGTTGCCTTATTTGATGCTGAGATAACAATTAAATTGCAGCAGCACGTTAAAAAAATGCTCGCACCCTATGAATACCCCAAGGAAATTGAATTCATTGACGCTCTGCCCATGACGACAACCGGCAAGGTGCAGCGGCGCGTGCTGCGGCTGCAAGAGGACGAGCGCTTTAAAGCCGCGAGTTGATGAGCATAAGCTGCACAATATCGACATGCAAAACGAGATCAAACCACTGACCAATCTCAAAGATGCAAGCGCCTTGCGCCGCCTGGATAATTTGCCCGGCCCGCGCAGATGGCCGTTGGTTGGTAGTTTGATGATGGTTAAAGCCAGCCGCATTCATTTGGATATGGAGCAGTGGTGTCACCAGTACGGCCCATTGTTCAGGGTTTACTTCGGGCGCAGATTGTTGTTGGTGGTAGCCAGGCACACCACGGTAAGTAGCTTGCTTAAAAATCGTCCCGACGGTTTTCGCAGGCCTGGCATCACTGCGCAAGTCACTGCTGAGGCGGGCGGCTTGCCTAATGTTTTTATGGCCGAGGGTACCCAGTGGCGCAATCAGCGGCGCATGGTGATGGCAGGCTTTGCGCCAAGGGCCATCAAGGCTTACTACCCGGCTCTGGTCAGCGTGGGCCAGCGTTTACAGCGCAAGTGGACGCAAGCCGCACAGCGAGGAACAGCGATTGATGTGTCAGCAGATTTGAAGCGCTACACAGTTGACATTATTGCGGGGCTGGCCTTTGGCCAAGACGTGAACACGCTTGAAGCTGGAGACAACGTGATTCAGCGGCATCTAGACGAGATCTTGCCTGCGATTGCGCGCCGCAGCCTCTCGCCCGTAGCCTATTGGCGGTACTTTAAACTGCCCCAGGACCGGCGGCTAGAAGCCAGCAGCGCGTCACTTCGCACGGCGGTCTACACCCTGATCGACCAAGCCAGAACCCGTATGCAGGCAGATCCGCAACGGGCAGACAAGCCGAATAACTTGCTGGAAGCGTTGCTGGCAGCAGCAGATCAGCCCGACAGCGGAATTGACAATGACATGGTGGCCGGCAACGTCACCACCATGCTGCTGGCTGGTGAAGACACCACGGCCAACACCATCGCCTGGCTGTTGTATTTGTTGCATACCCATCCCGCGGTTCTGGCAAAAGCCACAGAGGAATTGCAGCAGGTGGCGCCAGACGACGACCTATTGAGTCTAGGCAACATAGATGAACTGGTGTACCTAGGCGCTTGTATTGACGAGGCGATGCGGCTCAAACCTGTTGCACCGTTCTTGGCGCTAGAAGCTCTGCACGACACCCACGTCGAGGACGTGCACGTGCCCGCCGGGACGCTGGTGTGGTGCGTGATGCGCCGCGACAGTGTGGATGAACGCTACTTTGCCAGCCCCAACAGTTTTCAGCCTGAGCGCTGGATGGGGAGCACCATCAATGCGCTTGCCAGCGACAGCCTGGTGGATCAGCCAGCTGATGCACTGCAAATTGATAAGCGGATCTCGCTGCCGTTTGGGGCAGGTCCGCGCACTTGTCCGGGGCGTTATTTGGCGCTGCTGGAAGTCAAAATTGCAGTTGCCATGGTGCTGCGTCATTTTGAAATTGACAGTTTGTGCGCACCCGGTGGAAAAGCTCCCCAGGAAATGATGGCCTTTGTGATGTCGCCAGGTGATTTGCGCATGCGTCTGCGTTTGCGTTCACGCAAAGCGCCAGCTTGATTGCAACAATCGCCCGCCTCACTTTTTTAAAGTGGCCGTTAAAAAAGCACCCTAAGTTGCTTTTTCATGACCAGTTGACCAGTTGACCAGTTGACGAGTTGCTTCACAAGCTATTTGGCAGCAACTTGTTCAGCGACGTAAATCTCGATCCGACGATTTTTGTCGCGGCCTTGGGCTGTGCCATTGTCTGCAACTGGCTCGCGTGCACCCCGGCCGTCTGTAGTGATACGGTTGCGGGCCACGCCGCGGCCTACCAGGTAGTCGCGCGCCGCATTGGCGCGGTCAAACGACAGCGGGTTGTTGACCGAATCAGAGCCGGTGCTGTCGGTGTGGCCAATGATGCTGATGGTGGTTTCAGGGTGCTGCACCAGCGTGCTGCCGAACTGGTTGAGGATCGGGTCAAAGTTGGGTTTGATGGCTGAGCGGCCCACGTCAAATGACACGTCGCTCGGGATGTCCAGCTTCAAGCGGTTGTCGCTGGTTTGCGTCACGGCAACGCCTGTGCCAGCGGTGGCTTTTTCCATCGCAGCTTTTTGGTCCTGCATTTTTTTCGACCAGATGTTGCCCCCCACAGCGCCCGCAGCGCCGCCTAACACGGCGCCCGTTGCCGCGCCACGCGAGCCGCCTACCGCCGCGCCCAACACTGCTCCGGCAACGGCGCCAATGCCTGCGCCCTTGGCTGTGCCTTGCTGGGTCTCGCTCATGTTGGCGCAGCCTGACAGCACACCTATGGCTAGGGCAACGCAAGTCAAAGATTTGAGGACGGGTTTCATAAAATTCTCCTGGAGGGTTTGTATGGCGGGATGCCGTGCAAATAAAAATCTTGGAACCCCTTAGCCTAATACATAACGGCAGTGCCCGTGTGTAAGGTAATCGCGCATTGCGTTGACCGCTGGTGGAGGCGGGCGGGTACGTAGGCTTTAAACTTATGCCAAACGCCGCCTGTACCCTTTAATATTCAGCATCAACATGCCATCCTATTCATGAAAAAAGTTCAACTCGGCCAAAGCAGCCTGCACGTCACCCCCATTTGCCTGGGCACCATGACCTTTGGCGAGCAGGTGCATGAAGCCGCTGCGCACGGAATTCTTGACCGCGCAGCTCAGCGCGGCATCAACTTCATGGATGCCGCCGAGATGTATTCTGTGCCTGCGCGGGCCGAAACTTTTGGCGCGACAGAAACCATTTTGGGCAACTGGTTTGCCAAAAATCCTGCAACTCGTCAGCAGTGGGTGGTGGCAACCAAAGTGGCCGGCCCAGCGCGCGGCATGCCGTGGATACGGGAAGGCAGCCCCGACTTGACGGCAGCGGACATCACCGCTGCCTGCGAGGCCAGCTTGAAGCGCCTGAAAACTGACGTGATTGACCTGTACCAAATCCATTGGCCAGCGCGCAACGTGCCGATGTTTGGCGGGGTGTACTTTGACCCATCCAAAGAAAAAGTCGTCTCCAGCATTCACACTCAGCTTGAAGCGCTTGGCGCTCTCGTCAAGGCGGGCAAGGTGCGCGCCATTGGCTTGTCAAACGAAACGCCCTACGGTGTGCATGAGTTTGCGCGCCTGGCCGACCAGCATGGTTTGCCGCGCATCACCACGGTTCAAAACGCTTATTGCTTGCTCAACCGCACCTATGAAAATGGTCTGGACGAAAGCATGCACCGCTTGGGCGTGTCGTTGCTGGCCTACTCGCCGCTGGCGTTTGGCTTGCTGACGGGCAAATATGACTCGTTGGGCATTGCCGACCCCCAGCACAAAGACATTGGCCGCATGAGCCTGTTTGAAAGCATGCAAAAGCAGCGCTGGGGCCGACCAGAGTCGTTGGCCGCGGCGCGTCGTTACAACGCCCTGGCTGCGGCCAACGGTATGACCCCCACGCAAATGGCGCTGGCCTTTTGCTACACCAAATGGCAAGTCACCAGCACCATCATCGGTGTAACGTCAATCGCGCAGCTTGATCAAGACATCGACGCTTACGGCACTACGGTAAGTGCGGAGATGTTGGCCGAGATTGACAAAATTCGTTGGGACGTGCGGGATCCCGCGCTTTAATGGCTTCCCCCCAAAGCGCCTTTGGCGCCTCCCCCCGGGGGGCGTCATCTGCGGCCCGGCAAAGCCGGCTCCGCGCTGACCTGCGTGAGACATAGTCTCTATGAGCAAAAAGGATCACACCAGTGAAACCCCTGCTACCCAGCTGCTAAAGGCCAACAAGATCGCTTTCACTGAGCACCCGTACGAATATCTGGAGCACGGGGGTGCAAAGCACAGTGCGCAGGTATTGGGTCTGGACCCATTTGAAGTGGTTAAAACGCTGGTGATGCAAGACCAGGACGCCAAGCCGTTGCTGGTGTTGATGCATGGCAACCGCGTCGTTTCAACCAAAAATTTGGCCCGGCAGATTGGCGTTAAATCAGTGCAACCCTGCAAGCCCGAGGTGGCCAATCGGCACAGCGGTTACTTGGTCGGCGGCACGTCGCCGTTTGCCACGCGCCGGGCTATGCCGGTGTACATCGAGGAAAGCATTTTGGCTTTGCCTAAAATCGCCATCAATGGTGGGCGGCGTGGCTACTTGATTGGCATCGCGCCGCAGGTGTGCGTTGCCTTGCTGGGCGCAACGCCAGTGCACTGTGCGCTACTTGAATAACGACGCACTAACAACAAAAAAAGGATTTGCTTTGGACTACCTGGAATATGTGTATTCAGCCGCGGCGGTACTGCTGGCCTACTTGATGGGCTCACTGTCGTTTGCGGTGATTGTCAGCCGTGCCATGGGTTTGAAAGACCCGCGAAGCTACGGCAGCCACAACCCGGGCGCCACCAACGTGCTGCGCTCCGGTAGCAAGAAGGCAGCGATTGTCACGCTGCTGCTCGACGCTCTGAAGGGTTGGTTGCCGGTGGTGCTTATCAAGTGGTTTGGCAAAGATTTCGGGCTGGAAGACGCGACGCTGGCGATGGTGGCTTTTGCTGCGTTTCTGGGGCACTTGTTCCCGGTGTTTTTCGGCTTCAAGGGCGGCAAGGGCGTAGCCACCGCAGCGGGAGCGTTGCTAGGTATTGACTGGTTGCTGGGGCTGGGCACGCTGGTGGTTTGGCTGGTGGTAGCCTTGCTCAGTCGCTACTCGTCGGCGGCTTCCATGGCCAGTGCAGCGTTTGCGCCGCTGTTTTATCTGATGGGCGACCGCGGCCCGTGGTATGCCGAGCGCAGTGTGCTGCTGGCTATTTTCATGATCAGCTTGTTGCTGGTGATTCGCCACAAAGACAACATCAACAAGCTGCTGGCGGGCAAAGAGTCAAAGCTGAATTTTGGCAACTCCCCGAAAGCCTAGATCAGTATTTCTTAGTCAGCGTCATCTGGTCGTTGTCGCGCAGCATTTGAAAGCGTCCTAAAAAGCTGTTGCCCAGCAGCATGAACGGCATGGCTTGCGGCGTGACCACCGCGTCAACGCCCAGCACCTCCACTTCGCCCACACGCACTGAGTCAAGCTTGACCCTGTAGCCCTGGGTGTTGCCGTTGGCGGTAGACATCACCACCGGCTGGCCCGCCTTGTAGTTGATGCCGGCACGCTCCGCGTCTTGCGCCCCCATGGCAATGGACGTGGCGCCGGTGTCGACCATGAACTGCACCGCGCGGCCATTGATTTGCCCGGCGGTCATGAAGTGGCCACCACTGCTCACCGTCAACACAATTTTGTTGCCCTTGCCACCGCTTTTTTGGGCAGCCATGTGTACAGGCGCTTCGCCGACCCGTAACGTGCTGCGTTTGCCGTCTTGTTCAATCACCGCCTGGTCGCCGTTGGTAGAGATGACTTTGACGCCTTCATGGGTCTCGCCTGCGGCCACCGACTTTGGCGACGTGCCATTGACCACCAATAGCGCCTTGCTGCCCAACATGCCCGCCAGGGCAACCGGTTGCGCATGCGCTACCGGGATCGCCAGCAGAACAGACGCTAAACCAAGCACTGCGAGCCTGGAGGTCACGAATTCAGTCTCTGAAGTTGTTGAAACTCAACGGGAAATCCGCGTTTTCTTCCCGAATCAACGCCATGGCTGCCTGCAAATCATCGCGTTTACCGCCCGTCACGCGCACCTTGTCTTCTTGAATCGCGCCTTGAACTTTGATTTTGCTGCCCTTGAGCAGCACCTGGATTTTTTTGGCCAAGTCGCTTTCTATGCCGTTGCGCACCGTGTTGATCTGCTTGACCTTGTCGCCGCCGATTTTGGTCGATTTGCCAACGTCCAGAAAGCGCGCATCCACGGCAGCCTTGGTTAGCTTGTTGCGCAAAATGTCATTGATCTGGTCAAGCTGAAAGTCGCTGTCACCGATCAAAATAATCTCTTTGTCTTTGAGCTCAATCGACGCTGACGTGCCTTTGAAGTCAAAGCGGGTGCCAATTTCCTTGGCGGTGTTTTCAACCGCATTTTTGACCTTGACCAGGTCAGCTTCAAGCACAGTGTCAAAAGAGGGCATGATTTTTAAGTAGTGAGTAAATTGAGTCCGTAGCAGTGGGACAATTGCGACATGTTAGTCGAGAAAAACGTTCCCCTCCAGGCTTTAAACACCTTCGGCATTGTGGCCAAAGCGCTGTCGCTTGTTCGATTACAGAGCCAGGCCGATATTGATGCGGTTTTGGCCGATTCGGGCCTGAAATCCGCACCCAAGTTCATCTTGGGCGGTGGCAGCAACATTGTGCTGACGGGCGATGTCAAACCGCTGGTGCTCAAAGTCGACATCATGGGCAAGCGACTGGTCAGCCAGACCGCCAAAGCCTGGATTGTGGAGGCAGGCGCGGGTGAAAATTGGCATGACCTTGTGACGTGGACGCTGGCGAACGGCTACCCCGGCCTGGAGAATCTGGCGCTCATCCCTGGCAGCGTGGGCGCCTCACCGGTGCAAAACATTGGTGCTTATGGTGTTGAGCTGCAAGACCGTTTTGAATCGCTTGATGCGGTGGATTTAACGACCGGCAAGCGCTTTACCCTGAATGCAGCGCAGTGCGCTTTTGGCTATCGGGACTCGGTGTTCAAGCACGTGTCAAACCACGGTTTCGGGTTGGCCGACAGGGCGCTGATCACGCATGTGCGGTTTGCCTTGCCGAAGGCCTGGAAGTCGGTGCTGGGTTATGCCGAAATCGAGAAAAAACGCCTGCAGTCGAATATTGAACAGCCTAGCGCGCTACAAATTTATGAGTGGGTGTGCGGGATTCGCCGTGCCAAGCTGCCCGACTGGCGGGTGCTGGGCAACGCCGGCAGTTTTTTCAAAAACCCGACGGTGACCAGCGAGCAGTGTGCTGACATCATTGAGCGCGAACCGAAAATCGTTCACTATGTGCTGGCTGACGGTTCGGTCAAGTTGGCCGCTGGCTGGTTGATTGACGCGTGTGGCTGGAAGGGTAAGCACATCGGCAACGCAGGTGTATACGAACGCCAAGCGCTGGTGTTGGTCAATCGCGGCGGCAGCGCTGACCCGGTAACAGGTGGCGAGGTGATGACGCTGGCCAAGTCGATTCAAACCAGCGTGTACGAACGCTTCGGCATTCTGCTGGAGCATGAACCGGTCGTGGTTTAGTCCGCACACTCCTGCAGCGTTAATTGCTCTGTTAAGTTGTCTGTGCGGTTTGTCGGCTTTGCTGGTCGTACCCTTGCACTGTCGCCGTTTTGCCTTCGCGTCCACGAAGAATGTCGCAGCGTAATGATCAGGGTGCCAAGCGTTCCCGAAGCCAGTCACCATCAGCTTGCAGCGTGTAGCGCAAGCGGTCATGCAAGCGGCTTGGGCGGCCTTGCCAGAACTGCCAGTTGTCGGGTTTTAGGCGGTATCCGCCCCAGTGCGGGGGGCGCGGCGGGTTATCGCCAAATTTGACTTTAAGTGCTGCCTCGCTGGCTTCTAAAACATCTCGGCTGGCCACCACGTCGCTTTGCGGGCTGGCCCAGGCGCCGATGCGCGAGCCCAGCGGGCGCGAGTGGTAGTAGGCGTCGCTCTCCTCGGCTGAAATCTTCTCGACCACGCCTTCAATCCGCACGGTGCGTTCCATTTCTACCCAGTGAAATTGCAGTGCGGCGTAGGGGTTGCCCGCCACTTCAACACCCTTGCGACTTTGGTAGTTGGTAAACCAAACCGGCCCGAGTGCGTCCAAACCCTTGATCAGCACAATGCGCGTCGATGGTCGCAAATCACTGCCGACGGTAGCTAACGTCATGGCGTTGGGCTCTGGCACTTTGGCGGCAATTGCCTCCGCCAGCCACTGCTCAAATTGCTTGAGGGGGTCGCTGAGCGCATCGGACTCAACCAGCTCGGCCAGCTCGTAGCTTTTGCGCAGGTCGGCAATGGGGGTAGACGTAGGGGTCAGGGTAGGGGTAGGGTCTCGGTTAGGCATTGTTGCAGTATAAAGATTGCATGACTGATGCCTTACTCCTTCAAACAATGCCCGCTGAACCAATGCCCGTTGAACCAATGCCCGTTGATAGTCCTGTTGTCATTGTCCTGGCCGCTGGCCGTGGCGAGCGTTTTGCTGCATCGGGCGGGGCTACCCACAAGTTGCAGGCGCTGCTGGCCGACAGGCGGGTCATTGACCATGTGCTGGCTGCTGTCAACGCCAGCGGCTTGCCCTACCACGTTGTAACAGCTGACCCAGCCCGGCCGGGCATGGGAGACTCAATTGCGGCGGGCGTGCGGGCCACGCCCCATGCCTGCGGATGGCTGATTTTGCCGGCTGACTTACCTTTGATCAAAAGCGACACCTTGAAGGCAATAGCCTTTGCGCCGCCCTGCGCAGTCACGGTGCCCGTGGTCAACGGCCAGCGCGGTCACCCGGTTCGTTTTAACCCAGAATGCGCCCAGGAATTGCTCAATTTACAAGGAAATGAGGGTGCAGCACAGATAATTAGGGCGCATGCAGCTATCGATTCAATAGCAACTATTGTTCTTGATGATATTGGTTGCATCACTGACGTTGATACGCTGAACGACTTGCAGCGGGCTGAGGCGATCTTCAAGAGTCGATGCGCTTGAGCAAGTCGCCAAGCGCGCGGTCATGGATGCCCACCTTGCGCAAACCGTCATAGGTTAGCTGAGCGTAGTCCCGTGTGCTGCCGTAGCGGCCAGTGGCTTCGGCAAAAATTTTTCGGTAGGTAGCATGCGGCAACTCGCCGGTGTGGTCGGGGCTGCTTTTTGACAGAGTAAAAGCCAGCGCGGTGACATCACTTTTTTCACCGTTGTGCACGGTTTGGCAGCGCAGCCAGCGCGGGTCGTACACAGCGTTGGGCATTTCACGCTCCCACAGCGGCACTAGCGCCGCAGCCACCTTGGCATGCGGGATACGAAACACCATGCCTTTGCAACTACCCCCAGGCAGCAGGCCAAACACCAAGCCCGGCCGTTCAGGCGTGCCCCGGTTGTAGGTGCTCCACATTTTGAGGGCGCGGTGGTAGCCTCTAGCTACCGCAAAGCGCTGCTCCACAAAAGCAAATTCTGGCCGCCAAATCAGCGAAGCGTAGCCAAAAATCCACAGGTCGGTTTTGCCGCCCCACTGGCGGTGGATGGCTTCAAGCGAGTGGGCGGGGTTAGATGATCTTGTCACGCCCACACTTTACAATGGTGGCTAATTTTTAATAGAAAGTATTGCAATGTCTTCTCAAGATGATGGTGTTGATGGCGCTCAAGGGTTGGTGTTGTGGGTGGTGTTTGGCCTGGTGGCTTTGGTTATTGCACTGGTGGTGGGTGTCAGCGTTTACCAGCGCGGCAAGATGAATGCGGGGCCTAAAACCACAGTGGCTACGGGGGCGGCTGTGGCTCCTGCCCCAGCAGCGTTGCCCGCAGCTGACACGGCACAAAACGCAGCGGACGCCGCTAGCGTTAAAGTTGAAAACGGTGTGGTGAAGTTTTATTTTGCCTCTGGTAAGGCCGACCTGGCCACGGGCGCAAATGAAGCCTTGCTTGACGTCGTCAAGGCTGCAAAAGAGGGCAAAAAGCTGGTGGTCTCGGGCTATCACGATGCTACGGGCAGCGCAGTTAAAAACGCTGAAGTTGCCAAGCTGCGCGCCTTTGCCGTGCGTGATGCGCTGAAAGCTGCCGGTGTGGCTGACGACAAAATTGACTTGAAAAAGCCTGAAGAACTCAAAACAAGCGGCAGCAATGCTGAGGCGCGCCGGGTTGAAGTCACGCTACAGTGACGCTAACAGGGGCATTGCCAGCTGTTTAGTACCCAACTGGTAACTTCGCCTACACAAAACCGGGCCGTCAACAGTTACCATGAGAGCCGTAATTAAGTTACCAATCTCTAAAGACTGCTCATGGCCTCTTCAAACTTATCTGCAGCCCTGCATCCCGCAGTGGCCCGCATCACCGCCCGCATTGTCGAGCGCAGCCGCCCCCGGCGCAGTGCTTACCTGGCGCAAATTGCTACCGCTGCTACCCGAGCCCGGGGCGCTGACCGAATGGGTTGCGCGAATTTGGCGCACGCGGTGGCAGGTAGCCCGCCAGATGACCGTTTCAAAATCGTGGCCGAACACGTGCCCAACATTGGCATCGTCACCGCCTACAACGACATGCTGTCGGCGCACACGCCCATGCAGCCGTACCCTGACCTCATTAAAGCCGAAGCGCGCAAGCACGGTGCAACTGCCCAGGTTGCAGGCGGTGTGCCCGCCATGTGCGATGGCGTGACGCAGGGCACTGCCGGTATGGAGCTGAGCTTGTTCAGCCGTGACGTGATTGCCATGTCGACTGCAGTAGCGCTGTCCCATGACATGTTTGATGCCGCTTTGCTGCTCGGTGTGTGCGACAAAATTGTGCCCGGCCTGTTGATAGGCGCGCTGCACTTTGGCCACTTGCCCACTGTGTTTGTACCCGCCGGGCCCATGCCATCTGGCCTGTCAAACAAAGAAAAAGCCAAAACTCGCGAGCTGGCGGCGCAGGGCCTGGTAGGTCGCGCCGAGCTGCTTGAGTCTGAAATGAAGTCTTATCACGCGCCCGGTACCTGCACCTTTTACGGCACCGCCAACAGCAACCAAATGCTGCTGGAAGCCATGGGCCTGCACGTGCCTGGCACAGCTTTTGTAGCGCCGGGTGGTGACCTGCGCGTGGAGCTGACACGTGAATCAGCGCGCACTGTACTTGGCATCATCAAGTCAAAAAGATATGCACCGATTGGTCACATCGTCGATGAAAAAGCCATCGTCAACGCCATGGTGGCATTGCTGGCAACAGGCGGCTCTACCAACCATTTGATCCACTGGGTGGCAGTGGCTTACTCAGCTGGCATCACGATTGACTGGAACGATTTTTCAGACTTGTCAAACGTGGTGCCGACGCTGACGCACGTTTATCCCAACGGCAGTGCCGACGTGAACCAGTTTCAGGCCGCTGGCGGCACCGGTTTGGTGATTCGTGAGCTGCTTGATGCGGGCCTGATGCACGCCGACGTGCTGACGGTGCGCTCTGGCGGTATTCGTGAATTTACACGCGAGCCATACCTTGAAGGCACATCGCTTCAATGGCTGGACGCAGTCGACTCCAAAGACTACAGCATTGTGCGCAGTGTCGCCAAGCCATTTAGCCCCAGCGGCGGCTTAAAGCTGCTCACAGGTAACTTGGGCCGCAGCGTTATCAAGGTGTCAAGCGTGCCAGATGACCGCCATGTGATTGAAGCGCCCGCGCGGGTGTTTAATTCACAGCAGGGCTTGCTTGATGCGTTTAACGCAGGCGAGTTGGAACGCATGTGCCTTGAAAACGCCGCAAGCGGCGTGATTTGTGTGGTGCGCTGGCAAGGCCCGCAGGCCAACGGCATGCCTGAGCTGCACAAGCTCACGCCGCCACTGGCGGTGTTGCAGGGCAAAGGCTTTAAAGTGGCGCTGGTCACCGACGGGCGCATGAGCGGCGCATCAGGCAAGGTGCCCGCTGCCATTCATGTGTCGCCTGAAGCGGCAGCCGGTGGCCCGCTGGCCAAGGTGCGCGATGGCGATGTGATTCGGCTTGACGCGCTGACCGGTGATTTGAATGTGCTCGTACCAGCCGATCAATGGAATGCGCGACCAATCGACATCATGCCTTTGTCACTGCGCGAAAACGACAGCCAAGGCATGGGTCGCGAGCTGTTTACCAACATGCGCCGCAGCGCACTGGCGGCTGAAGAAGGTGCTTTGTCATGGCTATGAATGTAGATGTTTCTGGCAAGTTGACTGCCCTGCAAGTCATGCAAGACGCAGCCGTTATCCCGGTAATTGTGCTGAGCGATGTTCTGCAGGCCGTGCAGATGGCGCGCGCACTGGTGGCAGGTGGCATTCGTATGCTGGAAGTGACGTTGCGCACACCACAGGCGCTGGCCTGCATCGAAGCGATTGCCCGTGATGTGCCCGAAGCGGTGGTCGGCGCAGGCACCGTACGCAGCACAGCAGATGCCCAAGCATGCGCGATGGCGGGGGCGCGCTTTATCGTCAGCCCCGGCTACACATCGGCATTGGGCCAAGCCTGCCGTGATGTGCACTTGCCGCTGCTGCCGGGCGTGGCCACGGGCAGTGAAATTATGATGGCACAAGCCGATGGTTTGACTGAATTGAAATTCTTCCCCGCCGTGCAAGCGGGCGGTCCAGCCATGCTCAAAGCCTGGGCAGGTCCGTTTGGTGATGTGCGTTTTTGTCCCACGGGCGGCGTGACGGCGGCCAACGCGATGGACTTTTTGGCGCTGCCCAATGTGGTGTGTGTTGGTGGTTCGTGGCTGACGCCGCCCGACGCCTTGGCGCGGGGCAACTGGGCACAGGTCACGGAGCTGGCGTTTCAGGCCAGCCGATTAAACAGCCGGCTGGATTAACCTAGCCGCCACTGTCCCAGCGATTTTTTACAAATAAAAGTGCTACTAGCCCAATAAATACGGGCGCTAGTAGCTCCTTAAAACATAGCGTCAAGCTGACAGTTAACGCAGACCAATACCTGCCGAGTCTTCTTTGCGTTGGATCAGCTCAATCTTGTAGCCGTCGGGGTCGGTGACAAAAGCAATCACCGTGCTGCCGCCTTTTACCGGACCTGCTTCACGTGTCACGTTGCCGCCTGCGGCTTTGATTTTCTCAACCGCAGCGTAGGCGTCTGGCACGCCCAGGGCAATGTGGCCGTAGGCGGTGCCCATGTCGTAGCTTGATACCCCGTGGTTGTAGGTCAGCTCAATTTCTGCTTGCGCCGGATTGCCCTCGTAGCCAACAAAGGCCAGCGAATATTTATACTCGGCGTTTTCAGACCGACGCAGCAGCTGCATGCCCAGGACCTGGGTGTAAAAGTCGATAGAGCGCTGGAGATTGCCAACGCGAAGCATGGTGTGAAGAAAGCGCATGGCTAGATTATCAGTCAGGGGCTCGTCGTCTTGGGCGGCATAAACAAGCTCACCCTAAAATTGCAACAATCGCTGCGTCACAGTGACAAGCTCCAACATGCTGAGATGATGACAAACACAACCCTTTCTGATGTCGACCCGTCTGCCTGGAAGGGCGCGACCGCACTGCTGGACCTGGAGGATTCAAAATTAAGGCTGCGTTGCATGCGCATCACACAGCTGGCCACCAACGATGTGCAAAAAGCGCTGCTGATTCACGACTTTGTCAAATCCTTGCCTTTTGGCTGCTTGGCAGCCAACGGCCACGTCGGCGCAGCTGCCGTGCTGAAAAGTGGGCGAGGCGACTGCCACACCAAAGGCACGCTTTTTGTGGCGTTGTTGCGATGCGCTGGCGTCGCAGCGCGGTTGCGTTTTGTGAGCATGTCGGGGGCGTTTTTGCACGGCATCATTGATTTGAAAGGAACTAGCATCACCCATGCGATTGGCGAGGTTTATCTCAATGGGCGCTGGCTTCAGTCTGACACCTACGTGGCTGATGATTTGCTGGAGGCCCGGGCCATGGCCAAACTTGGCAGCGAAAACCGCGTTCTTGGCTACGGCATTCATGCCCAAGGCCGCCGCTACTGGACGGGACTGGAGCACGCGCATGGTCAGTACAGCCTGGAAGACCCCGCCAGTCTGCCGTTGATTGATTTCGGCGTGGCGCACGACCCCGAATGCTTTTACGCCGGACAGCCGCGGTTGCTGGAGCAAGGCAGTTGGTTGACGCGAGCTAAATGGTTAATTGCTGCTAAGCTGATCAATCGGCGCACCGCACAGCTGCGAAGTGTCGATGTCTCAAAAAACGCCTAACCGAATTCGCCTGTCAGGTAAAATACAACAGATTTTGGGTTAATTTTAGGTAGCATTTTGACCTGTAGCGCGCTAAATACAGGCCTTAGCAGCTATAAACTTAATAGCATCGCGTTTTACGTTTTCAGCCGTTTTACCACTGGCGTACAACGCAGAGCCAATGCCAAAACCGTTGGCACCGGCAGCCAAATAGGCGGGTATATTTTCTGGTGTGATGCCGCCCACGGGCAACAACATAGCGGCGGTTGGTAGCACCGCACGCAGTGCCTTGACGACCGCGGGCGATGCCATTTCTGCCGGAAAAAGTTTCAAGCCCGTTGCCCCTGCACTCAGCGCGGCAAACGCCTCAGTCGCGGTCATGACACCCGGCAAGCAGACCATGCCTAGGTCAACGGCAGCGCGAACCACGCTAGCATTGAAGTTGGGCGACACAATCAGTTGTCCGCCTGCTGCGTGTACGTTGCGCACATCGTTCGGGGTCAAGACCGTACCAGCGCCAACCAGCGCGTCGGCAAAGGTACTGGCCAGCGTGGCAATGCTGTCCAGCGGCTGCGGTGAATTCAGCGGCACCTCGATCAACCGCCAGCCCAAGCTAACCAGTGCCTGACCCACCGCAAGTGACTCACTGGGCTGAATGCCGCGCAAGATGGCAACCAGCGGGACAGCCTGCATGGCTTGGTTGAATTTTTCTTGGGGCTTCATGGGTGGGTGTTTTTCAACGTTTGAGCGAGAGCGTGGAGCCCAAGCCACGTGGCTTGGTTGCCAATGATTTGCACAGTGATGCCGATCAGCGTCAGTGCCTGCGCGTAGCGCGCGCAAAGCTCGGGCGCGCCCATCAGAGTCAGCGTGTCGCTATTTTTTAAATTCTGACACCTTAACTCCTCACCAATGACCAAGCCCGACAAATAGCTCGGCATTGCGTCAACTGGCATGCGGTCAAATAACGCCAACGCCCTAGCGCTGAACGCTGTTGTGAGCAAGCTCTTGCCCAGTAGAGCGGCACGAACACCTTGCTCAAAAGCCTGCGGCACATGTGCAGAATCACCCAGAGGTAAAGTGCGCGCCAAAAGAGAATGCTGACGCAGCAGCGAGTAAAACTCGCCCGTCATCCAGGTAGAAAAGTTAGTGACGCGGTGGTTGGTGACTGTGACCCATTTGCTGTGCGTGCCGGGTAACACCAGGCGCGCATCCGTCAAGCCCAGCAATTGCAGTGCGCCAAACACCTGAGTTTCTTCACCGCGCATCACGTCGGGCATGCCGTTCTTATCAATACTTAAGCCGGGCACGATGGCGATGCGTCCCGGTTCAACCCATGTAAGTTGCGCTGCAATGTCTGCAAACCCCGCAGGGCAGGAGTAGTAGGGCGCTTGCATCCAACCCTGCTGGCTCCCCGCCATACCCGCAATCAGGCACAGTGTGCCGGGCTGCATCCAATCGCCAAAGCAGCTATTGAACACCGCCTCAAAGCCACCTGGATCGACGGTCAAAATTCCACGTGCAAACGAGCGCTCTTTAAGCACGCGACCGTCATCATCCAGCAACGCGCCGCGCAATGACGATGTGCCCCAGTCAAGCGCGACCAGCGTCAATGGTTGTCCCTCGGCACCGCCGAGCCGCGTTTGCCTATCAAAAAGTCCATGTCCACACCCTCATCGGCTTGCAGCACATGGTCGATGTACAGCTTGTAGTAACCCGACGCCATGGCGGGCTCGGGCGCCACCCACAGCGCGCGGCGCTTGGCCAGCTCTTCATCGGTCACATGCAAATGCAGCAAACGCTTGGGCACGTTCAGCTCAATCATGTCGCCGTTTTGCACCAAGGCTAACGGACCACCCGCAGCGGCTTCGGGCGCGGTGTGAAGCACCACCGTGCCGTAGGCAGTACCGCTCATGCGGGCATCGCTGATGCGCACCATATCTAAAATGCCTTTTTTCAAAACTTTGGGCGGCAGCGGCATGTTGCCGACTTCGGCCATACCGGGATAGCCTTTGGGGCCGCAGTTTTTCAGCACCATCACGCAGGTTTCGTCAATGTCCAGGTTGTCGTCGTCAATGCGGGCGTGAAAGTCTTCAATGTTTTCAAACACCACCGCGCGGCCAGTGTG
>JAYWFR010000210.1:0-8723 GCA_043778695.1 Polaromonas sp.
CCATCAGCTGGCAGCGCGCGCTGCTGGTATGGGCAACTCTAGTCACACGCGTTGTTACCGTTTGACTTCTCATTTGCGAAAGTTTTGTGTGTCGCATTCGTATTTGTTTCCAAGCGCCGCTGGTTTGGTTGCTCTTGCGGCCGGGTCTGCGCTGCTTACAGGTTGCGTGGTGGTGCCAATTGAGCCGCGCCCAGCTGTTGTGTAGCTGGGAGCGCCGATCTGTGAACAGCCCCCGCCAGTTGTAGTTGTCCTCGGACCGCCGCGCTATGAGGGCTATCCTGGCTATCGCGGTAACTGGAGTTACTGGAGTTACCGGGGTAGTGCAGGCCAACGGCGCTGGCGACAAAGCTGGGACCTTGGTGGGCGCAAGGCGATTTGACGTGCATGCTCCGTTGCGAGTAGCGCTCTACAAATTGGTTTGTGCCTTGATAATCCGGGGATGACCATCCACACCATCCTAAAAATGGGCGACCCGCGCCTCCTGCGCATTGCGCCGCCAGTCACCGCGTTCGACACCGACGAGCTGCATTTGCTCGTCAGCGACATGTTTGACACCATGCGCTCGGTTGATGGGGCCGGGCTGGCAGCGCCGCAAATCGGTGTTGATTTACAGCTTGTTATTTTTGGAACCGGAGCGGTAACCCCGCGCTACCCGAACGAGCTGGCCATACCCCGCACCGTGTTGCTCAACCCAGTCATCACGCCGCTCGATGAAATCAAAGAAGACGGCTGGGAAGGCTGCCTGTCAGTGCCCGGCCTACGGGGCGTGGTGCCGCGCTTTGCGCGCATCAGGTACACCGGGTTTGACCAGTATGGCGATGCAATTGACCGCACAGTAGACGGTTTTCATGCGCGGGTGGTGCAGCATGAATGTGACCACTTGATTGGCAAGTTGTACCCGATGCGCATCAAGGACTTCACGCAGTTTGGGTTTACCGAGGTGCTGTTTCCTGGGTTGGATGCGGGGGATGATTGATGTCCAACAAACCTTTAACCTAAGTTACTGACCATCGCTTAATCAGGCAAAAAAGAAAATTTATCTAGAGCTTATGAACCCAAAATTTACAGACTCTAATCAGGTCTGTCGCCTTAAATGTTGGTTTGTACAAGCCTATTTGTTTTGCGGCTTCAATTACGATCAATCTAAGAACCCATAGCTTTGTAATTGTGGCAACAGTTTTGCTTTTAATTTGTCGGTGGCAAGCTTCATAGCTGCGAGCTCAGCGTCCCCTAAATCTTTGTCCGCCAGCGCGCTGCGTATTTGCCACCAGCCAGCGTCCCAGTTTTCAATTTTGAATTTGGTGGTGCGCAGCTCTGTCAGATGCGAAAAGTAGCACTGGTACACCGCACGTGCCGCATCCAGCACCGCCTGCGATTGAGGCGACAGCTTGCGTTCTGCAAACCAGCCAGCGGCAAAACGGTCGTCTGCTTGCGTTAGCTGTATCTTGATGTCTGCGTCGCTGATTTTCCATTTTCTGGTTTCTTTCACCAGAAATGGGAAAAAGTGATTTTCTATTTGGTAGTTATCGCCATCGTATTCAACATCCTTCATGGCCACCGTGTTGTTGCTGTTTGAAAACAGGCTCCACACCACGCAATCATTAGTAAATGTGGCTGTTGGCGTTTTGTTGGGCTGCATGAATTGGTCACGGTCGTTGTGCCATTCGGCTTTTGGCAGCCTGCGCACCGCATGAACGATCATGGATTTCTCAAAGTTGTCAGCTGTCACGCTGTGGCTGCCCGCGCTGGCATACGGGCCAGACAGCAGTGCCGTCATGTTTTGATTTTGCAAATCATTGCCTTTGCACATCAGCGATGCCAGAAACCCGGCGCTGATACGGTCCCTCACATCAGGGCCAGCGTGCTTGACAGTTATAGCGGACGACATGGGCGGGAAGGTGATGCGTGCGGCTGGGCGGTCGACCCACTTGGACAAGAATGCATCGCGGTGGTCTGCTGAAAGTGCTTTGTTACCCGTTTTTTGTACGTCGGTATCGAACACGTCAAGCGTGATGGTTTGTGTCTCAAGCGCTTTGGCAACCTTGAGATTCCACAGCAAAAAACCCACTGGGAATTGGCTCGTGCGTGAGGTGCCCGAAAAGTTGACGGACGAAAACATAAAGCCGCGCGCAAACTTGTAGCGAAACACGTCATCGCGCAGCTTCTGGTCGTTGGTGGCGTTGACGTACTTGAGCTTCGAAAACAGGCCCAACCAGGCGGTGCGGCCTTTGAACTCGCGGCGGATGCGGTACAGGAATTGCGCGAAGAGTTCACGGCTGGTTTCTCCCAGTTTGTCAGCATGCATTTTTACTTGCAGCTTGGTCATGGAGACGCTGATTTTGTTCGAACCTGACGCACCGCCTTGCTGGGATGTGGCAAACGGCGGGTTGATCAAGATAATCCATTTGATTTTTGGATTGTCCAGGTCGCGTCGTAACGCGGCTGGCATCTTCCAGGTAGTTTCAGCATCAAAGTCAAAACCGCCCTGCCCATTAAGCTCAGCGCCGCCTGCAAACAGGTTGCCAATATCGTCATTCAAATAGTCATATTGGAAAATATTTGCGCCCGGAAACAAACGCTCGCAATGCTCAACATCTTCTTTGTAAAGCGTTGACAGGTAGCAGTATTTGAGAGCCGCAGCAGGCAGTGCGTATTGCAGATTGCCCGAGCCAGCTGCCATGTCCCACAGGCGGTATTCACCGCTTTGCCACCAGTTGCGCCCGAGCTGCTTTTGAAGGTAGTCCAATCCTTTTTTGGCAAAGTCGAGTGGCGTAAAAAATTCGCCGTGGACTCGTCTGGCCACCTCATCGGTGAGTCTGTCGGTTTTGGCAATGATGCCGCGGATAGCTTCTGCGTCGTCACATTTTTCGTACAGGCTCCAAAACCGTTCGTAGTCCTGTGCCAGTATTTTTTTAATTTTCATCTCTTCAGGGCCGACCTGAAAAAAGACTTTGCCTTCATCTGCCTTGAGCTGCGTTCGACCGGGTTGAATGTCAGCTACAAAGTAACGCGACGATTTGTAGCCGTTACGCACCGACTCACCAAAGACTTCATTCCAGTAATCAAAAACGCCTTCAAAGTTAGCTTCGGTGATGCGTTTTTTATCGCCTACACGCGCACCAGGAACGCCTGCCAGCAAATCGGCCAGTTCACCCAGTGCACTTTGCGCTTCTTCGGTGATGTGAAGCTCGCGCGGGTGCAGCTTTTTAAAGGCGGGATGCTTTTGCACTGCGGCAACCAGCAGAGGATCGGGACTGGAGGGTCGTAAATCCCAGTCGAAGCGCTCTGCGGTGTCTGTGAACAGCGCTTTCCAGTCGGCCACATCGCCGATGGCGCACGCTGTTTTGTCGGCAATACAAAAGCTGGGAGGAATGGCTTTTTTGGACTCTCCAAACTTCAAGCGACGTAGGTAATACATAACCTGCGCTACTACGGGTGCGCGGCTTGCGGCTTGGGCTAACTGCTTGTCAAACTTGAATTCAAACAACACCTGTGGCGTGTACAGGTCATGGTCGTCTGATGTGTTGTAGTTGATACCCAGTATTTTGGCCCAAGCGGCTTTGACGTCTTCTTCTCTTTGCGCCTTGTCAAGGAGGGGTTGTAACTTTGCTAGGCTGAGTAAGGTATTTTTCATATTTAAGCTGCATTTGAAGCTGCCGTTCCAATAGCTATCAAAGCTTTTTTATGTGCTTTGTAAAACGATTTGGTAATTATGAATTGAGAAAAGCAGCATTATTCGCTTCACTAAGCATTCAAAGCCGCCAGCAACTCAGTTTCGATAGCAATCTGCGCCCGGTTTTGCTGTAGTTCTGGCCCGTCGATCAAAAAGGTGTCTTCTACCCGCTCGCCCAGCGTGGTGACTTTGGCCAGTTGCAGGTTGATGCGGTGCTTGGCCAAAATTCGGGCTATCAAATACAGCAAACCAACCCGATCACTGGCGGATACGCTGAGCAGCCAGCGCTGCGCTTTTTCGTCGGGCCGCAGGTCAACCCGCGGCGCGACGGGGAAGCTTTTAACCCGGCGTGATATGCGGCCCATGCTCGGAGCAGGCAGCTCACCGGGCGTTTCAATCGTGCGGTTCAGCTCAGCCTCAACCATCGCCGCCAGTTCACGAAAGTGATCGTTTTCGCTGTTCAAGTCTGGGCTGACCACTTGAAACGTGTCCAGCGCGTAGCCGTTTTTGGCGGTGTGAATTTTGGCATCCAAAATGCTGAAGCCGGCTTGGTCAAAATACCCGCAAATGCGGGCAAACAAATCGGGGGCATCGGGCGTGTACACCAGCACCTGCATGCCTTCACCAGCCGACGAGCGGCGTGCCCGCACGATGGCCTTGACGTGTGATTTATCTTTGCCGACATGGCGTGACAGCTGGCGTGCGTGCCAGGCAATGTCGCTCGCATCGTGCCGCATAAAGTAGCTCACGTCCAGCGTGCCCCACAGCGCTTTGTGCCCTTCAAATGGTTCAGCGTGCAGGGCCAGTGTGGTCAGTGCTTCACGTTTGCGGGCTTCGACCTCAGCAGCTGCATCGGGCGCTCGGCCACCCAGTACGCGCAGGGTGTAGCGGTACAGGTCTTCCAGCAGCTTGCCTTTCCAGGCGTTCCATACCTTCGGGCTGGTGCCGCGTATGTCGGCCACCGTCAACAAATACAGGGCTGTTAGGTAACGCTCATTACCTACGCGTTTGGCAAATGCGGCAATGACTTCCGGGTCGCTCAAGTCTTCTTTTTGAGCAATGCGGCTCATGGTCAAGTGCTCGCGGACTAAAAATTCGGCCAGCTTGGCGTCTTCAATCGCTATGCCATGCTGGCGGCAAAAAGTGCGCACGTCTTTGCAGCCCAGCTCTGAATGGTCGCCACCCCGGCCTTTGGCAATGTCATGAAACAGCGCTGCAATGTACAAAATCCACGGCTTGTCCCAGCCTGCGGCCAGCTGCGAGCACATCGGGTATTCGTGGGAGTGTTCGGCCATAAAAAACCGCCGCACATTGCGCAACACCATCAAGATGTGCTGGTCCACCGTGTAGACATGAAACAGGTCATGCTGCATTTGCCCAACGATTTTGCGGAATACCCAAAGGTAGCGGCCAAGCACTGAGGTTTGGTTCATCAACCGCATGGCATGGGTAATGCCTTCGGGTTGCTGCAAGATGCTTAAAAACGTTTGGCGGTTGACCGGGTCATTGCGAAACCTGGCCGTCATCACGCCGCGTGCGTTATACAGGGCGCGCAGGGTGCGGGCTGACAGGCCTTTGATACCCACAGTTGATTCGTACAGCAAAAACGTTTCAAGAATCGCGTGGGGGTTACGTGTGTACAGGTCGTCACTGACGACTTCAATCATGCCCGCGTTGTCCAAAAATCGTTCGTTGATGGCTCGCAGCGGGTAGCTGACCGGGTTCAGGCGCTCTTCAATGTTCAGCAGCAAAATTTGATTGAGCTGCGTGACCGCTTTTGCCGCCCAGTAGTAGCGGCGCATCAGCGCTTCACTCGCACGGCGCTGCAAGCGGCCTTCAGGCGTCAGCGTGTTGCTGTAGCCAAACGATTGCGCCACGGCGGTTTGCAGGTCAAACACCAGCCGGTCTTCACGCCTGCCAGCCAGCACATGCAGGCGCGCGCGGATCAGGCACAGCAGAGCTTCATTGGCTTTGATTTGCCGCATTTCAAACGCGGTCATCAAGCCGCCTTTGGCCAGCTCGTCCCAGGTTTTGCCCAAGCCTGCGGCGCGCGCCACCCACAAAATAACCTGCAAATCGCGCAGGCCGCCAGGGGACTCTTTGCAGTTCGGCTCTAGCGAATAAGGCGTGTTTTCAAACTTGTTATGGCGCTGGCGCAGCTCTAGCGTTTTGGCCACAAAGAAAGCTTTGGCATCCATCACGCTGGCCAGCTGCTTTTTTAAGCGGTCAAAGTTTTTTTTGCTGCCTGTGACTAAACGCGCTTCTAAAAGCGATGTTTGCACCGTCACGTCTTTGGCCGCTTCGCTCGTGCATTCAGCCGTGGTACGCACGCTTGAGCCCACCTCAAGCCCAGTGTCCCAGCAGTTGCTGATGAATTTTTCTATTCTTGCCTTAAGCTCTGGGTTGTCGTCTACCGCGCTATCGTCTGGCAGCAGCACCACCACATCAACGTCAGAGTAAGGGAAAAGCTCGCCCCGGCCGTAGCCGCCGACGGCTACCAGTGCAGCCTGAGCGGGCATGTCCGCCAGCTGCCACAGTGTTTGCAGCGTTTGGTCGGTGTGCTTAGCCAGCTTTTGCAGCCGGGTGTGAATGCCCCGACTTGATGCGCCGCTGGCGGTCAGTGATTCAAACAGAGCCTCTTTACCTGCACGGTAATGCTCGCGCGCAATGGCTAGCTGCGGCATGGGCGGCTTTTTTTAAGCCGAAACAGCTTCAGGTACTGGCGCTAGAGCCGCAGCTGAAGTCGGCACAAAGTCCGGCAGCGGCGGGTAGCCTGCAGACAGCGTCAGCACTTCGTAACCCGTCTTCGTTACCAGTACGGTGTGCTCCCACTGGGCAGACAGCGAATGGTCACGTGTGACGATAGACCAGCCGTCTTTTTCTGGCCCGTCTTTGATGTCACGTTTGCCCGCGTTGATCATCGGCTCAATGGTGAAAATCATGCCTTCTTTGAGCTCTTCAAGCGTGCCGGGCTTGCCGTAATGCAGCACCTGCGGGTCTTCATGAAACTTGCGGCCAATGCCGTGGCCACAAAACTCACGCACGATAGAAAAGCCCTGCCGCTCGGCAAACTGCTGGATTGCAAAACCAATGTCGCCCAGCCTGATGCCTGGTTTGACGCGCATGATGCCTTGCCACATCGCCTCGTAAGTGATACTGCACAGGCGCTTGGCAGCAATCGAGCACTCACCGACCAAAAACATGCGACTGGTGTCGCCGTGCCAGCCGTCTTTGATGACGGTCACATCGACATTCACGATGTCGCCTTTTTTAAGCGGCTTGTCATTCGGTATGCCGTGGCAAACCTGGTGGTTCACTGATGTGCAGAGCGACTTGGGGTAGGCCGCGTAGCCCTGCGGCTGGTAGCCCAGCGTGGCGGGTATGGTGTGCTGCACAAGGGTCATATAGTCATGCGCCAAGCGGTCAATATCGTTGGTGGTGATGCCTGGCACGATGAGCGGCGTCAGGTAGTCCAGCACTTCGGAGGCCAGTTTGCCTGCAACCCGCATGCCTTCAATGCCACTCAAGTCTTTGTAGGTAATCGTCATGGCGCGATTATCCCACCTTGAAAGCAGCCGTGTTGGCAGTGGTGACAAGCTAAAATCGAGTGCTTGCCCGCCAACACTTACCAGCCTGTCCAGGCCACCCCCACCGTGACACTGCATCTGACTACTTTTGAGGGCGCTAGCCCCATCAGCGCTAATTTAAACACCCCGATTTCCGCCCTTAGCGACTTTCGCGCCCAGCAGCTTTTACCCAAACTGCAAGCAATAGACCCCAAAATCGTCGGTATAAGTGCCCGGTTTGTCCATCTGGCAGCCACTGAATCGGCACCGCTAGATAGCGAAAAAGCCCGACTCGCCGCACTGCTTAGCTACGGTGAGCCATGCAAGCCTGTAGACAGCAAAAAGCTTGAAGAAGCTGTGTTTATCGTCTCGCCGCGCCTGGGCACGGTGTCCCCTTGGGCATCCAAAGCGACAGACATTGCCCGCAATTGTGGTTTAGCCGTCAAGCGCATAGAACGCATCACCGAATACCGTGTGGCGCTGAAGTCCGGCCTATTTGGCAAAGCCGCGTTGACGGACGAGCAACGCGGCCAAGTCGCCGCGCTGCTGCACGACCGCATGACTGAAAGTGTGATGGCTGATCACACCCATGCTGCGGCGTTGTTCACCGAGCTGCAAGCCGCGCCGCTGGCCACCATCGACGTGCTGGCAGGTGGCAAAGCTGCGCTTGAATCAGCCAACGCCGAGTTTGGCCTGGCACTGGCGGCGGATGAAATTGACTACCTGGTTAATGCATTTACCCAGCTAAAACGCAACCCCACCGACGTTGAGCTGATGATGTTTGCCCAGGCCAACAGCGAGCACTGCCGCCACAAGATATTCAACGCCGACTTCACAATTGACGGCGTGCTGCAGCCGCTGAGCCTGTTCGGCATGATCCGCAATACCGAAAAGCTAAACCCCCAGCACACGGTGGTGGCTTACTCAGACAATGCATCGGTCATGGAAGGCTCGAAAAGGCAGATATTTAATGCCAAATCGGCCTCTAGCCCAATATTAACAGGCGCGAGCAGCTCCCAAATGTATAGCGCTCAATATGTTGCCGCTAACGACGTGCTGACCCACGTATTGATGAAAGTCGAAACCCACAATCACCCGACAGCCATCTCGCCATTCCCGGGTGCATCGACTGGGGCGGGCGGTGAGATACGTGATGAGGGCGCAACTGGACGTGGCTCCAAACCCAAAGCGGGTTTGACTGGGTTCACCGTGTCAAAGCTGTTTGATTCGGCTTACGGCAAACCAGACCACATCGCCAGCCCACTGCAAATCATGACGGAAGGGCCGTTAGGCGGCGCAGCTTTTAACAACGAGTTTGGTCGCCCCAACCTGAATGGCTACTTTCGTGAGTACGAGCAAACCGTAGCAGGCCAGCGCTGGGGGTATCACAAGCCCATCATGATTGCAGGCGGCTTGGGCACGATTGATGCGGGGCTGACGAAGAAGATTTTGTTTCCCGCGGGCACGTTGCTGATTCAACTCGG
>JAYWFR010000211.1:0-8698 GCA_043778695.1 Polaromonas sp.
TGTCTGCGCTAGCAGCTACAAAATCAGTAGCGTCGATCATCCGTTTGAGCGAGTCAAAGCGCCGCACCACAGTGGTCTGCGCAATCACAGGGGCAAACGCGACTTTGGCTGCATCCGTGTCGCCATCCAGCAGCAGCGCCTTGACCAGCTCAAAGCGGGCAGATTCATTCGTTGGGTCGTTGGCAACGTCGGCATGCAGTTTGGCAAGCGCGGCCGCGGGTGTGACTTCTTCTAACGTCAGCTCCTCCTCGGGTAGTTCCTCGGCGGGCGGCAGGTGCTTATCTAAAAACTCCTTGACTTTGCCCTCGGGCAGCGCACCCTGAAAGCCGTCAACCGGCTTGCCGCCCACCATCAAAATACAGGTCGGAATGCTGCGAATGCCGAAGGCTGCGCCCAGTTGCTGCTCTTGGTCAGAATCGATTTTGACGAGCTTGAAACGGCCTTCGTAAGCCGTTTCAACCTTTTCTAAAATCGGCCCGAGCGACTTGCAGGGGCCGCACCACGGCGCCCAAAAGTCGATCAAGACCGGGGTGCTCATAGAGGCGGCAATCACTTCCTCTTCAAAATTGGCTACGGTGACATCCATCATGAGGGCTTTTTATCCTAAATTACAACAATTACAAGGGTAGCACGCCAACCGTAAAATACGATCTCGTTCAAAGGCAAGCATGACCACCACAACCACTACCAATTCGCCCCTCATTGGCGTCGTCATGGGATCAATCAGCGACTGGGACACCATGCAGCACGCGGTGCAAATTTTGCAGCAGTTTGGCGTGGCGCATGAGGCACAAGTGATCTCGGCTCACCGCATGCCCGATGATCTGTTTGTTTATGCCGAACAAGCGCAGGCCAACGGCTTGCAAGCCATCATTGCCGGGGCTGGTGGTGCGGCGCATTTGCCCGGCATGTTGGCCGCCAAAACCACGGTGCCCATACTAGGCGTACCAGTGGCCAGCAAGCATTTGGCGGGCGTTGATTCGCTGCACAGCATTGTGCAAATGCCCAAGGGCGTGCCAGTGGCTACGTTTGCAATTGGCAATGCGGGCGCAGCCAATGCCGCGCTGTTTGCGGTGGCCCTGCTGGCGCTGCATGACAGGGCACTCAATGACAAATTGCGCGCCTTCAGGGCCGAGCAGACTGCCGCGGCAAGGGCGATGACGCTGCCGATTTAAGCCTGATTTACTTCACGCCGCTGACGTACACCGTCATGAATTGCAGCGCATCGGCCAGCGTGTCACGCCACACCATCCACTCATGGTCGCCATTGACGACGCGCAGCTCAATCGCCTCGGGTTGATGCAGGCGCAAGCGCTCGAACAGCGTTGCAGCATGAAAAGCAATGCTGAACGTGTCGTGGTCGCCCGTGTTGATGTACAGCGGCACAATCACACCCGATTTTTTATACCCCTCGATGTGCGACACGTAGTTCAAAGACTTCCACAAGTCAGCGTCAAACCTGCCGTCTTTTTGAAACGGTGGTTGGCGCATTGCTGACGAATGACCAGGCGGTACGGGGTCGTAAACGGCGGGGCTCAATAGGGCTGACGCGGCAAACATTTGTGGGTATTTCATGATCAGGTTCAGCGCGCCGAAGCCGCCCGCAGACAGGCCAGCAACCAGCCGGTTGCTGCGCACGGCGTCAATGCGGTACTTGGCCTCTGCATGGGGCATCACTTCCTTGATGAGTGCTGTTTCGCCTTTTTCTTTGGCACCGTCTACCCACCAGGCTGCCGTGTGCCCAGGCATGATCACCACCATCGGCTTGATGAGCCGCCTGGCGATCATGGCGTCCATGGTTTCACGCAAGCCGCCTTTGGCCAGCCATTCGTTTTCATCACCGCCCGCGCCGTGCAGAAGGTACAAAATCGGATATTTTTTGTCGTCTTTTTTGTAGCTGTCGGGCAAGTACACCGTGTATTTGTAGTCCCGTCCCAGCGCTTCAGAGCGAAAGGTTTCCAAAACAACATCGCCTGCAAAAGCGGTTGCCGCAAAGATCAAGGCTGCAAAAGACAGCACCCATCGCTTTAAGAAATTCATCATGTCTCCATTTGTAGTTATCGCGAGTTGGTTTTAACACAGGCATGCGTTAGCAGCGCAAATGTGCTGCGGGCACTGGGTAAAATCGGGGCATGAAGTTTTCTCCCTTATTGCCCGGCAGCATTGGTGCGTCGGGTCGACCGGCCACATTGGGCGTGATGGGCGGTGGCCAGCTGGGCCGCATGTTCGTTCACTCCGCGCAGCGCCTGGGTTATGAAACTGTCGTCCTCGACCCCGACGCCCAAAGCCCGGCGGGTATGGTCAGTCACCAGCAGGTTCAAACCCTGTACGGCGACGAAGCTGGCTTAAAACAATTGGCCAGCTTGTGCGATGCCATCACAACTGAGTTTGAAAACGTACCCGCTGCTGCGTTGCGCACACTGGCCATCACCTTGCCGGTCGCCCCCAGCGCGGCCTGCGTGGCGACGGCGCAAAACCGCATCGACGAAAAGGCGCAGCTCACGGCTTGCGCGGGCCTGTCGGGCGTGACGGTTGCGCCTTATGCGGTGATTGAAACGCTGGCTCAATTGCAAGCCGTGCCCGCCAACTTGTTGCCCGGAATATTGAAAACCGCTTGCATGGGCTACGACGGCAAAGGCCAAGTGCGGGTTAAAACTGCAGCTGAGCTGGCGTTGGCCTGGGCTGATTTAAAAAACGTTGCCTGCGTGCTGGAAAAGTTGATGCCACTTAAAGCCGAATGCTCCGTCATCGTGGCGCGCGGCTTTAACGGCAGTGTGGTCAGCTTTGCACCGCAGCGCAATGTGCATGTCGACAGCATACTGGCTGCCACCCACGCTTACCCATCAAATATGCCCGCGGCCCAATCAAAACTTGCGCAAGCAGCTACTGAATCAATAGCAAATTACATCAACTACGTGGGCGTGCTGTGCGTTGAGTTTTTCATGGTCGATGACGGCAGTGAGCACGGCGGCTTGGTTGTCAACGAGATGGCGCCGCGCCCACACAACAGCGGCCACTACACAATGGACGCTTGCGACGTGTCTCAGTTTGACCTGCAAGTTCATGCCATGGCGGGCTTGCCATTGCCAACGCCGCGCCAGCACAGCCCGGCCATCATGCTTAATTTGTTGGGCGATGTGTGGTTTGACTCCGCCGGTAAATTGCGCACGCCGCACTGGGCGGCTGTGCTGGCTTTGCCCGGCACGCACCTGCACCTGTACGGCAAGCTCGATGCACGCCCTGGCCGCAAGATGGGGCACTTGAACATCACGGGCGCTGATGTGAATACGGTGAAAGCCATTGCACGACAGGCTGCCAGTATTTTGGGTGTGCCGGGGCTGGACCACTGACGCCATGACTGACGTGACAAAGCCGACCGCAGCCCTTGCCGCTGAAACGATTCGCGCGGGCGAGCTGGTCGCCTTCCCGACCGAGACGGTGTACGGCTTGGGCGCTGACGCATCGAACGATGCTGCAGTGGCCCAAATATTCGCCGCCAAAGGCAGGCCCACCGACCATCCGCTGATTGTTCATATTGCCAGCAGCGCACAAGTAGCTGACTACGCCAGCAGCCTGCCACCGTTTGCGCAGGCGTTGATAGCTGCCTTTTGGCCTGGCCCACTGACAGTCATTTTGCCGCGCAAACCCGGCGTAGCTGCTGCCGCGGCGGGCGGGCAAAACTCCATCGGCCTGCGCTGCCCCGCGCACCCGCTGGCGCTTGAATTTTTAAAGGCTTGTAAAGAGCTCGGCGTGTTGGGTGTCGCCGGGCCCAGCGCCAACAAATTCGGCCGTGTTAGCCCCACGACGGCCCAGCATGTAGCCCAAGAATTTGGCGCTGAATTGATGGTGCTAGACGGCGGGCCGTGCATGGTGGGCATTGAGTCCAGCATCGTCGACTGCACCAGAGCCCAGCCGGTGCTGCTGCGCCCTGGCGTGCTGACACGCGGTCAGCTCAGCGCTGCTTGTGGGCAACCTGTTTTAAGCGCAGACGAGGCCCTGCAAAGCAGTGCACCACGCGCCCCAGGCACGCTCGACGCGCACTACGCCCCCAACGCTACAGTACGCCTGATGGATGCCAAAGCGATTCAGACCGCGCTCGATTTGCTGGGTGCTGAGGCGGCGCATATTGCCGTTTACGCCAGAGCCATCGTGCGCATCAAGTCAAGCCAAGTGCTGTACCGCCGCATGCCCGACGATGCGCTGGCCACAGCCGAGCAATTGTTTGCAGTGCTGCGCGATTTTGATGCGCAAGGTGTCAAGCTGATCTGGATTGAGCCGGTGCCCGCAGCAGCCGAGTGGGACGGCGTGCGCGACAGGCTGGCGAGGGCTGCGGGTTGAGTCAACTGGTTGGCAGTCTGATCTGGCTCACTTTGCGGTGTGCCGGGTGCTAACAGCCAACAGCCGGTGTGCCCAGCTTTGTGTCCTCTGGCCGATGGCCTCGGCCTTGACCTGCGCTGGACACACGGGATGCCAGCACCCTTGTTTCTTATGCAGGCCAAGCCGAAAAACGTGAGCAGGTACATGGTGCTACACGTTGTTAAAAGTGCAATGGCTAAACTCTCGCAAAACAACCCAAAAATCGATTTGTCTGCGTGTCCCGCGTAAGTCAAGAAAGAAGGCATCGCATCCGCTGTGCGGATGTGTTCGCTTTGCGCCTATAGGCTGTGCACGGCTGAAGCTGTGCGTTGCCGACAGACACCAAGCAGGACACACAGGCAAACCGCACGGCCCGATTAAAACAAAATGTGTAAAGCGAAAAGTGCCCCAGTAATAAATGAGCAAACTAGCCCACACCCGCCTGAAAATCTACAACACCATCGCCCGCCAACTGCACGGCCAGGTGCCATGCTGGGTGTGCGGCCAGCAGGTCAACACCATTGACGCGACGCTGGAGCATATCCAACCCTTGAGCGACGGCGGCAACAGCCACCAGACCAACCTGGCCATCAGCCACGCCGCGTGCAACCAAGCGCGGCACGCCAAGGCGCAGACTAAGCAATCAGCAAATCAAGCGAGCTAATTGGAGTAATTGGAATGATTGGGGTTATTGGAATGATCGGAATGATCGGAATGATCGGAATGATTGGGTTGATTGGGCTGGGCGATTGAGGCGGCTCCATCACGGCGCTGTCAGCCCGAAAGCTGTTAGCGCTGGCCATCGGCCAGTAGTCTTTAAACACCTTGTGCTGCGTTTGCAAATCGCCTAGCAGCGCGCCGGGCGTCATGCGCATGATGAGGTTGCTCAGCAGGCGCACTTCAGTGTCGTTAACGCGCCGCACGATGTGATGGGCGCTTAGCTCACTGGGGTGCTGCAGGCCAGCAGCTTGCACCAGTTCTTGCAGTGCATGCAGCGTTGAGGCATGAAAGTTGCGCACCCGCTCGGCTTTGTCGGGCACGACCAAGGCCAGCTGGCGCTGCGGGTCTTGCGTTGTCACGCCTGTGGGGCATTTGCCGGTGTGGCAGCTTTGCGCCTGAATGCAGCCCAGTGCCATCATGAAGCCGCGCCCCGCATTGCACCAGTCTGCACCGAGCGCCATCAGCCGCACCAGGTCAAACGCGCTGACCACTTTGCCCGCTGCGCCAATCGATATGCGGCTGCGCAAGTTAACGCCAATCAGCGTGTTGTGCACCAGCTGCAAGCCCTCTTGCAGTGGCGCGCCCACGTGGTCGCTGAACTCAACCGGCGCTGCACCCGTGCCGCCTTCTGCGCCGTCCACCACAATAAAGTCTGGCGTGATGCCGGTGGCCAGCATGGCTTTAACAATCGCAAACCATTCCCACGGGTGACCAATGCAGAGCTTGAAGCCCACCGGTTTGCCGCCCGAGAGCTGGCGCAGTTTGGCGATGAAATGCATCATCTCAACCGGCGTACTGAAAGCGCTGTGGCTGCTGGGCGATATGCAGTCTTTGCCTTGCGGAACGCCGCGCGCCGCAGCAATCTCAGCCGTGACTTTGGGCCCCGGCAAGATGCCGCCGTGGCCGGGCTTGGCACCCTGGCTCATTTTGATTTCAATCAGCTTGACTTGCGGGTCAGTAGCATTGGCGGCAAAGCGTTCTGCGCTGAAAGTGCCGTCATCATTGCGGCAGCCAAAGTAGCCCGAGCCAATTTCCCAAATCAAATCGCCGCCATGCACGCGGTGGTGGGTTGATATCGACCCCTCGCCCGTGTCATGCGCAAAGCCGCCCATTTGCGCGCCCTTGTTTAACGCCAAAATTGCGTTGGCCGACAGCGAGCCAAAGCTGAGTGCCGAGATGTTGAACACACTGGCCTGATACGGCTGGGTACAAGGCTGCGCGGATGGCGAAGGCGATAAACCTGACGTATTGGGCGTACCGCCAATCCAGATGCGAAAGTCATGCGTAGGCAGCTTGGTTGGCGCCATTGAATGGTTGACCCATTCATAACCTTGCTTGCCCACGTCCAGGTGCGTGCCAAACGGTTGGTTGTCTGGCTCGCCTTTGGCACGCTGGTAGACCAGTGAGCGTTGCGCACGCGAAAACGGCGCGGCCTCGGAATCACTTTCAATGAAATATTGCCGAATCTCCGGCCGGACAAACTCAAACAAAAACCGCAAGTGCCCCATGACCGGATAGTTGCGCAAAATCGCATGCCGCGTCTGCTTCAGGTCGTGCACACCCACCCCCGTGAGCCCGGCGAAAACCAGCAGCGCTAGCCAGCCGACATTAAAAACAATCAGACTGAACAACGCCAGCAGCGCCCCAAAAGCGCACAGCGCCATAAAGCTGTAGCGCACAGGCAGGCGGGCATCGAGGGCTTGGATTTTGGCGCGCATGGGCTAGTTTCCTGAGTTTTATCAAACAACGACAGATACACTTTGCATCATAAGAGCGTCTGATGACGTTCATCACGTTGAACCCATGACAACACCCATCCCACTCGAGGTTGAAGCCTTCGATGAACTAGACGCCATTCTTGACGAGTTGCGGGGTCGTTACGACGAAACGCCGCAGTGGGAGTTTTGTGAAGGCTTCATGGCCGCCGTGATTTGCATGAGAAGGCCAGTTGACGAAGAAGAGTATTTGGCCGCGCTGCTGGGCACGCCCATGGCGGGCGATGCACCTGATGAAGACGGCGGGTCTTTTTTAGACGACGCACAACGTGAGCGCTTTTTAATGTGGTGGCACATGCGCTGGCATGAAGTCGCCACCGCGCTTGATTCACAGGCCAGCTCGCTAGAAGACGACCGCTGTTACCACCCCGAGGTGATGGACATTCGCGGCGCGGTGGCTGATATGCCGCTTGACGAGCAAGCTAAATTCAAGGGTGAAGAGTTGCCCGCGTTTGCCCAGGTCTGGGCGCTGGGCTTTATGTTTGCGGTGGAATACTGGCCTGAAGAATGGGCCGCCCCAAAGGACAAAGACGCCGCCAAATGGCTGAACGGCGCGCTAGAAGCCATCGTTGCCATGACTGAAGACGACACTGCCGCGCCTGAAGTCTCACCGTTAAGCGAAGACGGCGCACACAGCACCAGCATTGCCAGGATAAATGCATTTGGTGAAGCTATTTGGGCGGTATACGACCTGCGCGAGCTGTGGAAAACCATCGGCCCACGGGTTGAAACCGTACGCGTGGTAGCCACCCCCGGGCGCAATGATGCTTGCTATTGCGGCAGCGGCAAAAAGTACAAGAAGTGCTGTGGAGTTGGATAGCAGCATGGGCCCGCGCGCTGGCGTTTCAGCAAATTGAAATCTGTTGGCACAAACTGGCGCATGTTTGCTGGTGCCCACCGACAAGCATGTGGTGGTGTTGCGTTATCTTGCCGACACCGGGCAACCGCAGAGCGCACAATTTCATGATGCGCGGGTCGCTGCAATTTGCCTGGAAAATGGCGTCACAACAGGGTGGACATCAGACCGCGATTTCAGCGCCTACCCACAGCTCGCGTGTCAATCGCTAAAAAAACGGGTTGCCGTGGATCTTGCGGTTTGGAGTCGCCTGCGGCTAAATATTGGCTGCGTAGCTTGATTTGTTAAGGTTGCAACGATCCAACTTGAGCCGTACCTCGGCTTACAAACCACCCGTAGCAGGCCGGTTATTGCCAGCGGCGCAACGGCTAATGCGCCTGGGCAATGTTGATTTGGTGTGTAGCATCACCCTTGTTACTCAGCCCAACCAACATCGATTTCTTGCACAGCAATCACTCGTTCTTGTCCATCAAGCGCATAAACAGTCACGCTGTACTTCCAGGAGCCGCCGCTCGGGCAGGCCGCATTAAAAGCGGCGCTCCATGTGCTGCCACCTTGAAATAACGCAACACCCTCAGGCAGTTTGGCTGTGGCTCCGCTGGCCACAGCCGGTATGGTGTAAGCGTCGCCCTCAGGCTTGGCCTGGTAGGAAAACAGCCCATGGTTATGCATGGCTCTTGGGTTGCTGAAAAATACGACAAATTTCTGCGTTTCCGCAGGCGCACCGCTGACTTTAAGCGCCGGGCTCTTCAAGGGCGAAACACCGCCCCTGCTGGCGCATTGCTGAACCCTGAGCCATCTTTTGCCATTCCAGACATCAGCATCGGCAAACGAAACGGCCAGCTTTGACACCTCACTTGCAACTTTTAGGTCGGGCTTGTCTGCGGCGAATGCGCTAGGAGCCTGGGCGGCAGAAGCCGAATATAGGTTTCGTTTCTGACAACAAAAAACAAGTCTGATGCGTTATTGTTAGATGACCGCAAGCTACATC
>JAYWFR010000212.1:0-8653 GCA_043778695.1 Polaromonas sp.
TGAACTGGCAACTCATGTCGGCGTGGGGTACGCTGCGGCCGTCAGTTCGGGCACTGCAGCTATTCATTTAGGCTTGATTCTTTTAGGCGTAAAGTCTGGCGATACCGTTTTCTGCTCGTCGTTGACTTTTGTAGGCAGTTGTAACCCTATTTTGTATTGCGGCGCTCGGCCGGTTTTCATAGACTCCGAGCCATCCACCTGGAACATGTCTCCCAATGCACTCGAGCAGGCCTTTATCTGGGCCAAGCGGGAAAATCGGTTGCCGGCTTGCGTCATTCTCGTGAACCTCTATGGACAGAGTGCCGATATGGACGCGCTGCTCCCCATTTGCGAGCACTATGGTGTCCCAGTGCTAGAAGATGCCGCAGAGTCCCTCGGTGCCCGCTACAAAGGCAAGGCCAGCGGTGCCTTTGGCCGCGTTGCTGTTTACTCGTTTAACGGCAATAAGATCATTACCACTTCGGGTGGCGGTATGCTCGTCGCGGACGACCCTGACCTGGTCGCTCGCTCGCGCAAACTGGCTACGCAAGCGCGGGAGCCCGCTGCCCACTACGAACATGTTGAAGTGGGTTTTAACTATCGCATGAGCAACATCTTGGCTGGTATCGGCAGGGGTCAGCTGAGGGTCTTGACGCAGCGCGTGATGCAGCGCAGGCGGGTGCATGAACGCTACGCCGAAGCTTTCGCAGACTTGGCGCAAATTCAGTGGATGCCCGAGCCTGACGGCTACCACTCCACCCGCTGGTTGACCTGCTTCACGCTGAAAGGACCGGATGCGCCTCAGAGGTGTGGGCAGATCATGCGGGCACTAGAGCGCCACCAAATTGAAGCACGGCCTGTTTGGAAGCCCATGCACATGCAGCCGTTGTTCAACGGCGCACCGTATTTCTCGCACGCGTCTGGCACAGATGTTTCTGCACATCTTTTCCAGACAGGTATTTGCCTTCCATCTGGCTCAAACTTGAGCGAGGCAGAGCAAGACAGGGTGATCGATAACTTGCGTCACGCGCTGGCGATAACCAGCGAGCGTCATGCTGTTGCGTAAAGATGTCCTCCCGTTTTGGGCGATTGACGTCGCACTGGTCGGCCTAGCCTGGTGGCTCGCGTTCTGGCTCCGCTTCAACTTCGATATTCCTCAAGAGTTTGAAGCGGTGGCGCTGCAAAGTGCCCTATGGATGTTGCCTTGTTTCATCATTGGGTTGGCGGCAGCCAAGGTTTATCGCCAAGTGTGGCGCTATATCGGCCTGCCTGAGCTGCGGCAGCTCGCCTGGGGTGTATTGACCTCTGGCGTGCTGTCTGCAGTGGTTATTTTGATGCTGCGGGTGCCTTCGTTTCCGCGCTCGGTGTTGCTCTTGCACCCATTGGTTGCTCTGGTATTGTTAGGTGCTGCACGGGCGGGCTGGCGAACGCTCAACGAGCACAATGCCCCCGGCGATAGCTCCAAGCCGTTGCTGATTGTGGGATCGCTCAAAGACGCTGCCGATGCGCTGCGCGCTCTAAAAGGTTCTAGTCAATGGCATTGCATAGGCATTGCCTCGCCGTTACCTGTGGAGCAGGGGAGTTATTTGAACCAAGTTCCAGTGCTGGGCTTATCAAGTGCAGTGCTAAACATTTCAAAATCAACTGGCGCTACTACCGCCCTGATTGCCAGCCCGCCCGGTTCAGATGACAGGCGCGACGTGCTTTTGCAATCCACCCAGGCGGGCTTGACCTTGCTGACCATGCCTCGCCCCGACGAATGGCTGCGGACGGACAGCGGTAGCCCTCGCAAAATCGAGCTCGAAGACCTGTTGGGCAGGCAAGCTGTTGAATTGAACGTGCAGGGACTGGCCAAACTGTTTTCAGGTCAAACGGTATTGGTCTCAGGCGCAGGGGGGTCAATTGGCTCAGAGCTGTGCCGCCAGATTGCCAGGCTGGGCGTGGCGCGGCTGGTGTGCGTTGACTCATCAGAAATCGCTGTCTACAAGTTGGAGCAAGAGCTGCGCGACTTGCATCCACAATTGCAGGGGCTTTACTACACCGCCAATGTGCGCGAATTGGACAGGCTGCACGCGATTGCCATGCAGTACAAGCCGTCAGTGTTCTTTCATGCTGCGGCCTTTAAGCACGTGCCGCTGATGGAGTCACACAACGAGATAGAGGCGATCCGGACTAACATTGTCGGCACTTTGCACGCGGCGCGTATTGCAGGCGAATGCGGCGCGCAAAAATTTGTGTTGATCTCGACCGACAAAGCCGTGAACCCGACCAACATCATGGGCGCTACAAAGCGCATGGCAGAACTGGTTGTGCAGAGCGTAGCGCTCGAGCACCCAAAAACCTCTTACGTATCGGTACGTTTTGGCAATGTGCTGGGCTCCAGCGGCTCTGTGGTGCCGCTGTTCACTGAGCAGATTGCCAGAGGCGGGCCCATCACGGTCACGCATCCTGACATCGTTCGTTATTTCATGACGATTCCTGAAGCCGCACGCTTGGTACTACAGGCTGGCCTGATGGGCAGCACTGGACAGATTTACGTGCTGGATATGGGCGAACCCATGAAAATTGCCGATTTAGCGCGCCTGATGATTCGCTTGTCGGGCAAGAGCGAGCAGGAGATTCCGATTTCCTTTACCGGGCTGCGCCCGGGCGAAAAGTTGTTTGAAGAGCTGCTGGCCGATGATGAGACAACAGAGCCTACGCAACATCCCAAGCTCCGGGTTGCGAAGACATCGGGCCAGCAGGCTGTGTCCATCAGCGGCGTGATGCGGTGGATTGATTCAGCTGGGCCAGCACCTTCCAGCCGCGATGTACGCGCCTGGCTATGCAGTCACTTGCCAGAATACAAAGCGCAAAACTAAATCGCGACAACCTACAACGCAATCCCGGTGCGTTCCAAAATATCACTCACCAGTTCAAGCCGCACCAATGGGTTGTCTAGTTCCATGAGCCGCTGCTTGAGTTCTGACGGCAACGGCAGTAGTTCGCACCAACGGTTGGCTATCCATCCGCAATCGTCCAACTGGTAAGGCGCGAGCAGCGGCATTTGATCGTCTGGAATATTGCGCTCTTGAAGACTTTTAATCAGCTTGCCCAGTGCGTTGGCGCAAGCCTTCAAATCGTCTGGCACGGCAACGGCCATGTCATCATCGATACGCTCAACATCGGCTATCCACAAGCCATGTTTGAGCTTTTCGCGGTTGCTAATTTTGAAGCGCTGCGCTCCCACACAGCGAATTACCATCAGTCCAGGCTGCGGCGCTGAGAATTCAGTGATCGTCGCCAATGTACCAGTGGCGCAAAACTCTTCTTGCACAAAGCCATCGCCAGCTGGCGACTCTGCGGCTTTGTTTGACGCTGGCCTGCGTACCTCAGAGCCGGCCGTGAGCGCCACGACGCCAAACGGTGCGCCGTTTTTATGGCACTTACCAATCATGTCGAGGTAGCGCACCTCAAAAATTCGCAGCGGTAGCAAGCCACCAGGGTAAAGGACACTGCCCAATGGAAACAGTGGAAGACTGGTGAGTTTTAAGGTGTCAGACATAAAGGTAATACATTTTTGGCAGTAAGCCCAATGAAATATTGCGCTAGCTGCTCTGTTTTCAGGAGCAACTTAGTGGTTTTCGCATTTGCCCAGCTCGTCAGCAACTAAGCAGACGCTCACTCCCGATTTGATCAGAATGCTGAGTTGCGTGCTGCGCCGCCCCAGAAAAAGTTGACGTTATCAGTTTTATCCCACGTGGGTTGGCCCGTCACCCGTCATGGCCTACATACAATACGACAAGGAGCAAGCAATGAGCATCAAAAGCGACAAATGGATCCGCCACATGGCGCAAACCACCGGCATGATTGAGCCGTTCGAACCTGGCCAGATTCGCGACCGCGAGTTGGGCGGGATCAGCCAAAAAATCATCAGTTACGGCACGTCAAGCTACGGCTATGACATCCGTTGTGCGCCCGAGTTCAAAGTATTTACCAACATACACAGCACAGTAGTTGACCCGAAAAACTTTGACGAAAAGAGCTTTGTCGATTTCCATGGTGACAGCTGCATCATTCCGCCCAACAGCTTTGCGCTAGCCCGAACGATGGAATACTTTCGCATTCCCCGCAACGTGCTGACTATTTGCTTGGGTAAAAGCACCTATGCGCGCTGCGGCATCATCGTTAACGTCACTCCGTTTGAGCCTGAATGGGAAGGTTACGTGACACTGGAATTTTCAAACACCACGCCGCTGCCTGCAAAAATTTATGCGGGTGAGGGCTGTGCACAGGTGCTGTTTTTCGAGAGTGACAAAGACGATGTGTGTGAAGTGTCCTATAAAGACCGGGGCGGCAAATACCAGGGGCAAGTTGGCGTTACTTTGCCCAAAGCATGAGTCAAAGTCATTGTTTTTGCAATTTGATGGAGCTATCTGATGAATGATGATTTGCGGTGCTGCGGCACTGGCACGTGTTTGATCAACGCTGAAGGACATTGCTGGTGTGGCCAGCAGTGGAACGGCGAAAAAATGTGCTTTGCGGGCAATGCAAACACCGATGTAAACGCTAACCTTGGCGCACCGCCACCCGGGCCGCCGCCAGGTCCCAGCCAGCCCAACCGCAACTCTTGAACAATACGGGACCGGCAGGTTTCGGCATGTTTTGGCGCACGGCGTCGCCCAAAGTGGGCACCGCCTGCAGATTCAAACCAGCCTGCAGCAAGTCCCCTGCTTCATGCTTTGCGCTTGCGGTGTCTATCCATACTGTGCCTCTGTCCGCAATAAATTGACACAGCTCTGGGCTTAATTCCGCCATTTTCGGCGTGAACGCGCCCACAGCACTGATAAAGGTGCTGTGCTCGGGCATGGCGCGCAAAACAATGCTGCTGGCGGGCGTACAGGTGATGGCTACTGAGCAACTGCCTAGCGCCTGATTAGCGTCACCTATTGCTTGCGCTTGAAGACCTAAAGCAGCTCCATGCTGTGCCAGCAGTCGCGCGCTTAGCAAACTGCGCGAGGCGATCATGATTTTTCGTGTTCCCAACACTTCAGCAAAAGCTTCGAGGTGCGCTTTACCCTGTACGCCTGCGCCGACGATGAGCAACTGTCCCTGCGGGTCATGAGCCAACCTTTGCGCCGCCAGCACTGATACTGCTGCCGTGCGGCGTGCGGTCACCGTAGGCCCGTCAAGCACCAGCACCCGTTCCCCCGTGGCGACATTAAAAACAACGATGTCACCTTGTATCACCGGTCGAGATGTTTGAGCATTCAATGGTGTAAACGTGATCAATTTGGTGATGGCAATTTGTGTATCCAGCGCTGGCATGACAAACAGGCTGGAGCCGCCATCAAGCGCCTGCACGATCCGCTGCGGTACTTGTACCGAGTCGTCATTTAAAAGGTGGGCAATTTCGTCGACCAGCGCCAGCCAGGGCAGCCGACGTGCAGTTTGTTGGGCATTGAGCATATGCGTCATTGAACGGTGTGCGGTTGATTTGATTTATTTGATTTCGACTTGCAGATTCAGGTTGACAGCGATTAGCATCAGGCACATGAAATGGTTACTCAAAATACGGCGAATGTATCAACCTCGTAACCCGCTATTTTGGATCATGGTGGCGCTGAATGTGCTGTCTTACGCGTTGAGCTGGATTGTGCAAAATCGAGCTTTGAACATTACAGGCATGCTGTTGATCGGCAGCTTTGCCTTGGTTAATGCGGCTGTGGGGACTTGGCTCATGTGGCGATTGATGCAAGCAGAACCTGCGCCCTTACCGCTGGCTGGAACATAGCTAACTCAAAGTACCCGCGCCCATTGCAATATCGCGCTCGGTGGTCAAAGCACACATCAATGCCAGGCGAAGCCCTCGCACGATTTCCTCAATCGGCATGCATGGAAGCCCCTGACCCGGCAGATAAGGCACATGCATGAAGCCGCCGCGTACCTTGGGCCAGCTGCTTTGTTTTTTCAATGCGCGCATCAAGATATAAAACACGTGGTTGCAGACAAAAGTACCTGCGGTTTGTGAGATTTCAGCGTTAATGCCTGCGCTGGTTAACGAGTCAAGCATGGCTTTGATAGGTAACGTGCTGAAGTAGGCCGCAGTGCCGGACTGAACGACTGGTATGTCAACCGGCTGCGCGCCGGCGTTGTCGGCAATACGCGCATCCTGCAGGTTTATAGCCACACGCTCAAGAGACAGCGCCGAACGCCCTCCCGCTAACCCCAAACACAACACCAACGCGGGTTTGTGTCTGCGAAGCAAGGCACCGATCGCGGTTTTTGAGGCCACAAACTCTGTGGGCAACTGTGCCGCCACAACCACATGACCTGCGATGACTTCGCCATGCAGGGCCTGTGCGGCTAGCCAGCTCGGGTTGGCAGTATCGCCACCGAAGGCATCGAAGCCTGTCAATAAAACGACAGGCAACACCTTGCTGGGTTTAGGTGAAATCATGTCGCTATTTTGCAGCGCTCCGACGGCGGCGGACTAGACACGTCAATTTTTCAAGATTTCACCAGTCTTGCCGTCGAACTTAAGCGTTCTTACTTTGCCGTTTTGCCCAGGGAATCCGTCAAACACGGCTCGCACCAAAAACGGCACCAACGTCGCCAAATCTTCGTTGTCACCCTCGTACACGGCACGCGCGTCAAACACAGCGCGCGGCTTGCCGGGCACACTGCCTTGCAAGTCCAGCAAGCGCAAGCGCAGGTTGCTGACTTGCATCGTTCGCGTCACCATTCGGTCACCTACATACCTTTGACCAAATTGGTCTGGCATCCAATAGCCGCCATATACGTTTCCCGCAGCGTCGCGAAAAGGCGGGCGGTAAATGTAATTGTCGCGGTAGATGGGTTCGCGGAACTGCTTGCTGCGGGTGCCGTTGCCGGTAATCACATCAACCTGAATTCGGCCTATCTGGCCAGTTGCCGCACGTTTTAAACCTAATTTTTCCAACTCATTTTGAACCTGCGACTCATAGGCTTGCTGCTCTAAATCGTTAAGCCCATCAACTGGTCTGATAAAGCTGAACATCGACCCAGCGACGTCCGCAGGCCATTGATTAAAGCTGGTGACTTTGGCGGTGATGGGGCTGGCGCAGGCGGTTAAGAAAACCAACATCGCCGCTGTTAACGCGGTCATGACGTGATGGTTCCAATTGCGGCGGATGGCTAAAGTTAGTTTCATGGAGCTTTGACTCACTTTGCAGCGGTTTTGTTCCGGCTTGAGTTCATAGTCAAGTAAAGTCAATGGTTCGGGTGACAGATTTAACAAATTGGTTTAACAAATTGGTCTACCAATGGATACGATGATCCATTGCATCAACATGAGGGGCGAGCATGAAATGGGAAGGCAACCGTGAATCAAGCAATGTAGAAGATCGGCGCGACGGTGGCGGTGGTAGCGGAGGTGGTAGCGGAGGTGGAGGGGGCTTGGGAGGCTTGCTCGGCGGCCGAAACATTGGTATTGGCACGATTGTGGTGGCGCTATTGGGCGGTTGGATGTTTGGCATCAGCCCCATCACGATACTCAATGTGCTCAGCGGTGGTGGCATGCCAGCACAGGTGCAACAACAGCAAAACCCCGCTCAAAATTCGACAAAAGGCTCACCTGCCGACGACAGAATGAGCAAATTTGTGTCGACCGTCCTTGCTGATACCGAGGACGTTTGGAAAGACGTCTTCACCAAAGTCGGAGCAACTTACAAAGAACCGCGTCTGGTGTTGTTTAAAGGCCAGACAAATACAGGCGGCTGCGGAGCGGGGCAGGCGGCGATGGGTCCGTTTTATTGCCCAGCTGACCAAAAGGTTTATATCGACTTGGCGTTTTATGAAACCCTCACTAAACGCTTGGGCGCGCCGGGTGAGTTTGCCCAGGCCTACGTGATTGCCCACGAGGTTGGCCATCATGTGCAAAACCTTCTCGGCATCAGCAGCAAGGTCGACGCGATGCGCAGCCGCGTGAGCAAGCTTGAATACAACGCCTTGAGCGTCAAACTAGAGCTGCAAGCCGATTGTTTTGCAGGGGTATGGGCTTTCAACGCCAACAACTCGCGGCATATTTTGGAAGGCGGCGACATCGCTGCGGCCATGAATGCTGCTGCCAAAATTGGCGACGACGCGCTGGCACGATCAGCCGGCGGGGCGGTGGTGCCAGAGAGTTTTACCCATGGCAGCAGTGCCCAGCGACAAAAGTGGTTTGACACCGGCCTTAAAACGGGCAGTGTGAAGGCTTGCGACACGTTTTCATCCAGAAATCTTTGAGAGCCCTCAAAATATCTCCTTTTGGGTACTAATTTGGCACCTAGCCCAAGTAAAACGTGCGCAAGCAGCTATAAAAATAATAGTGTGTACAGTTTTGAAGGTGCGCAGATGTCAGCCTAAAGAAGTCGGTTGACGTGACACAAAAACCCACCAACCGGTTAAAACGATCAGGATGCGACAATAGAGGACTACATGACCTCTTCATTTTCAAACCTTTCGCTAGCACCGCAGCTAGCCCGCGCCGTCGCCGAGATGGGCTACGAAACCATGACACCGATTCAAGAGCAAGCTATTCCGGTAGTGCTCGAAGGCAAAGACGTCATGGGCGCAGCGCAAACCGGTACCGGTAAAACCGCTGCTTTTGCGCTGCCGCTGCTGCAGCGCATGATGAAGCATGAAAACGCGTCTACCTCCCCAGCGCGGCACC
>JAYWFR010000213.1:0-8628 GCA_043778695.1 Polaromonas sp.
ATCCTGGTCATGGCTTTGTTTGGTGGGGCTGTAAATCCGAATCGTGTTGATGCCCGTCACGCCCGACTGCATTTGGCACTGGCTCCAGTGAATGCCGGGTTCGTAGTCGGTGAACTGCTGCGCCAGGTGCGTGCCCAAATGCCGCCAGTGCAGCCACAACTGGTACGCGCCAAAGCTGACCAGCATGGCCCGCATTCTGAAATTGATCCAGCCCGTCGCATTCAAGCTGCGCATACAGGCGTCAATAAACGGGTAGCCGGTGCGTCCTTCGCGCCACGCGGTTAAACGTGCGTTTTCTTCGTCGGTTAAATCGCCTTCGTTACGCAAATTGTCAAAGCCGCGGTTGACATTGCGCAGCTCAATGGCGGGCTCAGATTCGAGCTTTTGAATAAAGTGGCAATGCCAATGCAGGCGACTTTCAAAGCTTTTGAGCGATGCTAAAAAGCCATCGGGTCGCTCGCCCGGCTGCATCGCTTGCAGCTCCGCCCGGCGCAGGGTGGTGGCTTGCACACATTCGCGAATGCTGAGCGCGCCCCAAGCGAGCTGCGCAGAAACGCGTGAACAACTTTCAGGCGCGGTCACCGGGCTGGACATGTCAAAGCGGTACGTGCGGCCGCGTTGCTGCAAAAATGTGTGCAGCTCAGTCAGGGCCAATGCGCGCCCGCCGCGTTTGCGATTCAGTTTGTCGACACCAGGCAGGTGCAAATCAGCAGCTGTCATTTCGCCGCAGGTCTTCAAATCAGCCAGCGCATCCGCGCCAATCCACGGCACTTGGCTTGGCGCAGGCAGCACGTCGCTCTGCAGGCGCTTTAAGCGGTGTTGAGTCCACTTGTTGCGCCCACCGCCATGTGACAGCAAGCGGCGCACCACACCGTTGCTGGGGAATTCGCGCCATTCAACGCTGTTGGTTTTGCACCAATTGGCAACTGCTAAATCACGGGTGTAGCTCCACGCGTTGCCGGTTTCCTCAGTGCTGGCCAGCGTGAAAGCGCCCAACTTGTCGCGCAGGGCTGCAAGAACATCAACCATCTCGCCTTTGATGCGGACGAGCCGCGATTCGTCCGCGCTGTCTTGCCCAATCCACGCGTCCAGCTCGGCTAAACATTCGTTGGCAAAACCCGCGTGCTGCGCTGCCATATCGCTTTGTTGCCACATCGTTGGCTCGTACACCCACAGCGGTAAAACGCGGCCACCGGTTTGCGTTGCCCACTCAGCCGCATTAGCAAACGCTGCGTGGTCGTGCCAACGTAGGTCTTTTTTAAACCAAACAATGAAAAGCGGGGAATTCATGCCGCCAAGTTTAGGGTCGGTAACGTAACCCTGCCGGGTCTAAGCGTATGTGATCCAGCCAGCGTGCTCAGGCGCGTCAAGGTGCGGCAGGGTGTTGTACGTCACCAGCATGTGCCGCTTGGGGGTAAAGGCAAACTCGGTGACTGAGGCATTGCGAATGCGCAGGTTGAGCTCAATCGTTGCCTCGGGCGGGCAACCCAAAATGTGGCCGACGGCAGTTGAAATCGGCCCGCCGCTGGACACCAGCAGCACATTGCCGGTGCAGTTGTGGCGCACGTGATCTAGTGCGCTGGTCACGCCCAACACAAAGTCGCTGTAGCTGGGCATACCTTTTGGGCTGACCACGCCGTTCATCCACTGTGTCAAGCCGTCTTTGAGCAGGCGAAAGTGGTGTCGGTACTGTTCGGGTGTGGTCGGCTTGTCAAGCTTGCCGCTGTGCACCGTGGCAATCACGGCGTGGCTGTCGTATTCATTCAGGCCTGGCCACTGTAGTGCTTCAAGCTGTGTTCCCATGCCTTTGACAATGCCTTCAAACGTGCTGATTTGTCGCTGCAAAGTGCCGGTCAATGCCGCGTCAAACCCGATGCCCTTAGTTTTAAAATACTCGCCCAAACGATAAGCCTGCTGCTGGCCCAGCGGGCTGAGTACGTCGTAGTCATCCGCGCCAAATGAGGCCTGGCCGTGGCGCACTAAATAGAGGGATCCCATCTATCGATTGTGCGATGCAGCGCGCTTGAATCGTGTCGCCAGCGTGTCGCCAAGCCAGTTGCTTTCAAGCCACTTATCGAGTCGTCAACCAACCCACTGCGGCACCCAGCACCATGCTGATGCCCAAAATCGGCAGTACTGAGCCTGGCTTGCTCAAGCCATGGCGCTCTGCTCAGCAGCATCGGCAGCGTGTCCAGCAGCCCGGCGCCCAGGCCGATCAGCAGGGCCATCAATAGTTTTGACATGGTGGTTTTGTACCGGTTTAAAGGTGATAGCCGCCATCAACATTCAGCACAGCGCCGCTGACAAAGGCAGCCTCCGGGCTGCATAAAAACGCAATCACGCCGCCTACATCTTTGGGCACGCCAATGCGGCTAACAGCCGTGTTGGCGGTGATGAAGTCTTTGGCTGGCATCATGGCAAAGAGCGGCGCGTTGAAGTCGTCGTCAAGGCCGCCGGGTGCAACGGCATTCACAGTAATGCCGCGCTTGCCCAAAAAGCTGGCCAGGTACAGCGTCAGGCTTTGCAGCGCTGCCTTGATCGGGCCATAGCTGACCAGTGGGCCAAAGGCAATGCGGGCTGTGCCGGAGCCCAGATTGACGATGCGGCCGTTGTCGGCAATCAACGCAGCCAGATGTTGCGTCAAGAAAAAGACGCTTTTGTAATTGGTGTTGAACACGGTGTCCAGATCGTCTTCTGTCACGCGGTCAAAGGTTGCGATGCGCAGCGTGCCTGCGTTGTTGACCAGAATGTCAAAGTCGCTGCGGCCCCAGTCGGCCAGCTGCTGCTTGAACTGCGCTACGAACGCCGGCAGCTGCGTCGTGCCCGTAAGGTCAACTTGAATGGCTACAGCGCGCACGCCAAGGGCTTGCAAATCTTTAACTGTTTGCGCCGCGGTGTCTTTTTGCTCACGGTAAGTGATAACAACGTCAGCGCCTTTGCTGGCCAGGCCAAGTGCTGTCTCGCGGCCAACGTTGCGGTTGCCGCCGGTGATGAGGGCGATTTTGTTGGTGAGGGTTTTAACAATGGATGACATGCTGGACTCCTGTGATGCATCGGCAACAGTGCCGATGAACGAACTTTATTTGTTTGTTTTAGATAGATAAATAGCCAGCTTAGTAAATGATTATTCGCAATTTACGTAAAATAGAGAATTATGGACAAGATCCGCGCTATGCAAACCTTCGCTTTGGTGGCCCAGCTGGGCAGCTTTACCAGAGCGGCCAACGCCCTGCAATTGCCCAACGCGTCGGTGTCAACGCTGGTGGCGCAACTCGAAACGCACCTGCAAACCAGGCTGCTGGCACGCACCACGCGCCGCCTGAGCCTGACTGACGATGGCGCGGCTTACCTTGAGCGGGTGCAGCGCCTGCTGCTGGATGTAGATGAGCTGGAAACCGGCCTGCGTGGCGCGCAAACCAACGCCCGTGGACGCTTGCGTATAGATGTGCCGGCTGCTGCAGGCAGGCATGTGCTGGCAGCAGCACTGCCCGACTTTTTGGCAAGGTACCCCGACATCAGCATCGAGATGGGCAGCTCAGACCGCCCGGTTGACCTGGTGCTGGAAGGCATTGATTGCGTGATACGCGGAGGGGCCGTTCATGATGAGCTGCTGGTGGCGCGCAAGCTGGGCGCCTTTGAAGTCATTACGTGCGCTGCACCTGACTACCTTAAAGCGCATGGCACGCCGCAGACGATTGACGACGTGCAGGCCGGGCACACAGCCGTCAACTTTTTCAGCGCCAAGACAGGCAAGGTTTTTGACTTTGATTTTGAAGACGGCAAGGGCAAAAGCGTTGCTGTTCGGCTGGCGCACCGCGTTGCGGCCAATGATGCCGATACGCATGTCGCCTTGATCTGCCAAGGCTTAGGGCTGGCCCAAATCCCACTGACCCGCCATACGCAAAGTTTGCTTGACAGCGGCGCCCTGGTGCGCGTGTTACCGCACCTGAATGCTGGCCAGTTGCCTTTGTGGGTGATGTACCCCCGCAACCGCCACCTGAGCGTGCGGCTCCGGGTGTTTGTTGACTGGGTTGTAGCGGTGTATGCCAAAAAGTTCGCCACAATCTAGCTTTTTAAGGGTGTTTTGTGACTGAAGCCCACATAATACTTGCGCAAACAGCTACGTTTTCAATAGCAACTGTTGCCATGAATAAACCGGCCAGTCGCTTCTGGCCTGGTTTTGCGTTCCGCCGTAAATCACATTACCACCAGCAATCGCCTGCGGGTGATGCGATGCAAATGTTTTCAGCCCCTTGAAGTAATCGGGGTTGACAGTAGCACCGGCTTTGATTTCAATGGCGTGCAGTTTGCCGCCAGTGGGCAGCAGCAAATCGACCTCGTTGCCCTCAGAGTCGCGGTAAAAGTACATCTCTGCGCTCTCGCCAGCGTTCAGCCGGTCCTTCATTGCTTCAATGATGATGAAGTTTTCGAACAGGCTGCCCCACAGTGGGTCTCTGGCAACCTGATTGGCCGCACGTAACCCCAGTAACCAGCAGGCCAGTCCCACGTCATAAAAATACAGCTTTGGAGATTTGACCAAACGTTTACCTGTGTTGGTATGCCATGGGGGCAACAGGTAAACAATAAAACTGGTTTGCAGCAAATCTATCCAGGCTCTTGCAGTAGGTTGGGACACGCCTGCGTCGTTACCCAAACTAACCAGATTCAGCAACTGTCCGGACCGTCCCGCACACAGGCGCACAAAGCGCTCAAACCGCTGGAGGTCATGCACGGCTGCGAGCTGGCGCAAGTCTCGCTCCACGTAAGTTGTGAAGTAATCTGCCAACGCTTGAGAAGGGTCAAGATGTTTATCGTGGATGCGGGGATAAAAACCTTTGAGAAGCGTAGATGCCAAGTCAGGATTTTTTGGAGTCTTGTTGAACCGCTGAGCCTCGGCCAGTGTCAATGGCAGCAGACGCAGTATGGCTGTTCTGCCAGCGAGAGACTGGGTGACTTGCGTCATCAACTCAAACTGCTGGCTACCTGTGAGTATGAACTGACCGGGCCTTGGGTCGGCGTCAACCAAGCCTTGAAGGTAAGAAGGCAATTCAAGCACACGTTGAATTTCGTCAAAAATGGCGCCGCCTGAATACTGAGACAAAAAACCACGTGGATCATCCACAGCAAAGCGGCGAACGTCAGGGTCCTCCAGCGTGACGTAGGGTTTGCTTGGGAACAACGCCTTCGCAAGCGTTGTTTTACCGCTCTGCCGAGGTCCGGTCAATGTCACTACCGGGTATTGCTTTGCAAGCTTGACAACAAGAGGCGCGATGTTGCGATCTATCATTCACGCATCATATCAAAACCTGCAAATTGAAGAAATTATCTTCAATTTGCAGGAAAACCGGGCAGCACCGAAAACACCAAGATAGCCCGCTTATTTACCAGCCAGCACCCGCGCAAACACACTCGCGTCCACATTGCCACCGCACAGCGTTGTGCCTACGACTTTGCCTTTCAACGTTGCGCGTTCTTGCATGGCGGCGGCAAAGCTGGCTGCGCCTGCACCTTCGGCTACGTTGTGCGTATCTGCATAAATGTCACGCATGGCTTGGGCGACTTCATCATCCGTGACTTTGACGATGTGATCAATATGAGGAATCAACACGTCAAGCGCCGCCTGATCAGGAATGCGGCAGGCCATGCCATCAGCCAGCACCGTGGTGACGGGCGCTTCAATCACGCGGCCAGCCGCAATTGAGTCGGCATAGGCAGTGGCATGGCTGCTGACCACGACCACAATTTTGACTTGGTGGCCCAGCGCCAGCTTGGCAGCAATGGCTGATGCAGCGCCAGAGCCCATGCCAAGGGGCACGTAGGCCACGTCCATGTTCGGCACCGCTTTAAAGAATTCCCACCAGTAGGTGGCCACGCCGCGAATCAGGTCTGGGTGAAAGCTGGGCACCATATGAGCATGGCGTTCCTTCGCCAGATTGATGGCAAATTCGCGTGCTGCCTGAAAGTCGTCCCCGTGTTCAATCAAGCTCACGCCCAGTGCGCGCATGGCAGCGTTTTTCTCAACTGAATTGCCCAGCGGCACAACGATGGTGCAGGCAACGCCGTGGGCGCGCGCGGCCCAGCCGACAGATTGGCCGTGGTTGCCGCGTGTGGCGCTGATGACTTCTTTGGGCAATTCACCACGCGATTTGAGGGCATCAAAATACGTCAGGCCGCCGCGAATTTTGAATGCGCCGACTGGTGTGTGGTTTTCGTGTTTGATCCAGCAGTCGGTGCCCAGGCGAGTTGACGACAACGCCCAGCGGTATTGCGGCGTGGCTTGAAATTGTTGGTACACCACGCGTGCGGCGGCTTCAATGTCTTTCAACGCGAGCATTTAAATTCCTTTAGATTCAAGCGTGACAAAGCCACGCGGGGTTTGCAAAGTGGCGATTAAGTTCGCTTGGCCTTGCACCACGGCGACACCTTGCAAACCAATGGCGGCGTAGGCTGCGCAAATCTCATCTTTATTTGGCCGGCTTGCTGTTAAAGATTGCAGCGTCACACCCGACGCATCCATGTTTTGGGTGGGGTGAACGTCGCCCCATTCAATCAGCGTGGGCAGCGCACCAATCATCAAGCGCTGGCCGTCGTTTCGAACGGTGATCTGCCATGCCAACAAGCCATGCACTGTCATTCGGGATGCGGCCAACAATTCGCCCCGATCAATACCCAGGCGGCTCAATGCCTGGGTTGCAGCGCGGGCGTTGGGCGTGCTGGCCACAAAGGCAATCAGTTGCGGACCGTTTTGCTTTAGTTGAAGCTGCATAGCCTCGTTATCAAGGTCAAACCAGCGTCTAGCGCTTGTATTAATTGCGCTAGCAGCTTCACTATTAATAGCAATAATTTCAAAATAAGTGCGTGGGTATAGCGGCGACGCGATACAAAAAAGTCGGTTGTGTGTGCCCATCAACGGGTGCTCACCACCCGGGCCGGGGGTGATGCCCAATGTGCGTTCGCACCAGGCTACGCCTTCGTCCAGCGTGCTGGCCGCGATGACCAAGTGATCAACTTGCGATGTCAAAGCATCACCGTGCCGTTGATGCAAGTCACGGATTGCCCACCCACCCACACTTGGCCCTGCGCATCACGTTGCAGGTCAACCTGCCCCGCCCGACCAATGCACACGCCTTGTGAGGCGGCGTAGCGCTCAGGCATCAAGCCATCATTCGTCAGCCATTGTGCCAAGCTGGCATTCAGGCTGCCCGTTACCGGGTCTTCATTGATGCCAATGCTGGCTGCAAAGGCGCGGACTTCCAAGTCGGGCGCTGCAACTGCTTCACTTTGCGCGAAGGCTTGCGCCTCACGATTGGCTCTGGCAATCAGGGGTGATGACGAGGCGGGATAAATACCCGCTACGCCCACCTCGACGCCCAGCTTGGCCAGCTCTTGGTGGTTGGGCATTAATTGCAACACCGTCTCGGGGCTGTCAAGCAGCAAACCCAGCCAAACCGGGCCGTTGTCGAGCAACTGTGCTGCCGTGATTTGCGCTGCCTTGATACCAAGTGCTGTAGCGACTTGTGCCAGCATGGCAGGCGGCGGCACAGAACGATTCAGCGCGGGCGCTGCAAAAGCCAGACTTTGGCCAGTTGCATCGCGGCGGATGTTGATCAAGCCCATCGTGCATTCCTGCACGATGCCGTCTTTGCTCTTGGGCTGCCCACCAGCCTCCAGCCAAGCATGGCAACTGCCCAGCGTGGGGTGGCCCGCAAACGGCAGCTCACCGCCCGGCGTGAAGATGCGCACGCGGTAATCGGCTGCGCTTTGCATGGGCGGCAAAACAAACGTGGTTTCAGACAAATTGGTCCAGCGGGCAAAGCGCTGCATGGCGGCATCGTCCAAGCCGCTGCCATCCAACACCACAGCCAGTGGGTTGCCGAAGTACGGCGTTGCGGTGAAAACGTCGACTTGTTTATAGGGGCGTTGTTGCAAAGGGAATCCCTTAAGCCAGAGCCAAATCCAGCACGCCCTTGGCAGCAGGGCGCGCCAGCAGTGTGGCGAACCAGCGCTCAATGTTTGGGCGCGGCTCGCGGCCTTGCGGCAGTCCAAGCCAGCGCTGCACCTCACAACCCAGCGGAATATCGGCCATGGTGAAGCGCTCGCCGACCATGAAGCTGCGCGTGGCCAGATGTGCGTCAAGGATCGCCATCAGCGGCTCGACCGCAGCGTTCGACTGCGCAACCAGCGCTGGGTCGCGCTGATCAGCGGGCAGCCGAACCAAATGCCAAAAGCCGTTGCGGCTGGCCGGGTTGAGCATGGTTTGTTGCCATTCCATCCAGCGCTCGGCGTCAAAGCGTTCTTGCAGGTCCGTCGGGTACAGAGAAGGCGCCGACGCGCCGGGCCGCCCCAAGATAGGCACGGCCCCCTTGGGGGGCAGCGGAGTACTCGAAGCGACAAGCGTGGGGGCACCGTATTTGGCGCACAGGTAACGGATGATCACGTTTGATTCCCACAGCACGTAGTCACCGTCTTGCAGCACCGGTATTTGCGAATTCGGATTCATTGCAACGTACCCTGGCGTTTTCACCACGCCATGTACGCCGCCTGCTTCGTGGCGCTCAAAGTTCAGCGCCAGCTCCTGAGCCGTCCACACCGCTTTTTTAACGTTGATGGAACTCATACGGCCCCAGA
>JAYWFR010000214.1:0-8622 GCA_043778695.1 Polaromonas sp.
GCGCTCTTTTTACCGGGCTGAATGGCAGGCTGGGCGCTTAACGCGAGCGCATCTACAAGCGGCCATAGATGCTGCACAAGCGACAAGCAAAGTCGACGAACTGGTCAACAGTTTGATGAGCGAGGCACAACCACAGCCGCCCCAGATGCTGGTCACCACGCTGGCCGACAGCCAACGCAACTTAAGCCACGCCATGCCTTGGGTGTCGTTTGTCACGCACCAGATCAGCCAGCACTGCGCGGCCTACTTTGACGTCAGCCAAGCCGCCTGGAATCCTGAGCGTGTCGGCTTGTACGCCAGCTGGGCTCGGCAACTGGCCAACGACCACAGCACCGCGCTGTTGATGGGTTACACCGGTTTTAGCCAAAAGGCCGCCAGCTTGCCGCAGCACCCACAGGCGATGATTGGGGCCGCTACTCAAGCCTTAGGTCTGAACGCGGAGCAATGCGCGGAGCAATGCGTCGACCAAAACACCGACTATTTCACCGCGCTGCTCATGAGCATCAATGGCTGGGCGTCGTGGTGTGCCTACCAGCGCTGGCAGGCACGGCTAGGCACAATGCCCGGCAAAACAGACGATGACGACATCACCCAGCTGCTGGCGATTCGGCTGGCGTGGGAATACCTGCTGCTACAAGACCCGAAAAATCCCCAAACTGCTATTAAATGGAGAGCTGCTTACTCATGTAATGATTGGGCTACAGCCGTATTTAATACTGAAAAAAGCCACGAATGGTTATTGCAAACCGCTCTGGAGCTGGCCTATCAACAGCCTCTTGTTAAAGGTTTATGCCATGGTGCACGCCAAGATTTGATCAATGCGCCGTTACGCCAATCATTCAAGCTGCGCGAGCTGGCCACGGTTCAAGCCATTTTTTGTATCGACGTGCGCTCAGAAGTCTTCCGGCGCGCGCTCGAATCAAGCAGTTCGACGATTCAAACACGCGGCTTTGCAGGCTTTTTCGGGTTGTTTATTTCCTATTCACCCACCGGCACGGCAATGACGCGGCCGCAACTGCCCGGCTTGCTACCGGCCAGCCGTTGCGTTACCGATGAATGCGACTGTATATCGCTAGGTCAGGCCATCGCACAGCGCCGCAAGCAGGGCCTGCAATGGCGCAGCACTTGGCAAAGCTTTCGCAGCGCAGCCAGCAGCGGCTTTAGTTTTGTTGAAACTTGCGGGCTGCTGTACGCAGGCAAGCTGCTTAAAAACACGCTGCCCAGCTACGCCACGCCGCACACAGTTGAGCAAACTGGTTTGACAAATGACGACGTCAAAGCTGTCCGACCCCGGCTGCAAAACCTGCCAGATGCCACCATTCAAGCAGAGCTACAGTCGCGTGCAGACATGGCCGCAGGCATTCTGACCGCTATGGGCGCGACCACAGACTTTGCCCGCATCGTGCTGCTGGCAGGCCACGGCAGCCAAACTGCCAACAACCCACACGCGGCAGGGCTGGACTGCGGGGCGTGCGGTGGCCAGACCGGCGAGGTCAATGCCCGGGCTTTGGCGGCTTTGCTCAATGATGCGGCTGTGCGCACAGCATTGATTTCAAAAGATATCCACATTCCAGTTACCACCTGGTTCTTGGGCGGCCTGCACAACACCACTACCGATGAGTTGGCGCTGTATGACACCGACTTGCTGCCCGCCAGCCACGCCGCTGATTTGCTTGAACTCAACATCGCGCTGACGCTTGCTGGTCAGCGGGCTAGAGCCGAGCGTGCCCCCGCGCTGGGCTTGGCACATGTGGCAAATGATGCCGACCGGCTTGAAAAAACCATCAAAGCGAGAGCCAACGACTGGGCGCAGGTTCGGCCCGAATGGGGTCTGGCCAACAACGCCGCCTTCATCGTTGCGCCGCGTACGCGCAGCCAACATTTAAATCTGGCGGGCCGGGCTTTTTTGCACGACTACGACCACACCCTAGACCCGGAGTTAGGGGTGCTGACACTCATCATGACCGCCCCAATGGTGGTGACCAACTGGATCAACATGCAGTATTACGCCAGCGTGGTCGACAACGCAAAATATGGCAGTGGCAACAAGGTGCTGCACAACGTGGTGGGCGGCCGCTTGGGTGTGTTTGAAGGCAACGGCGGCGACTTGCGGATTGGCCTGCCCATGCAGTCGCTGCATGACGGTAGCCAATGGCAGCACACGCCGCTGCGTTTGAGTGTGTTCATTGAAGCGCCGCAGGCAGCTATTCAAACCATCATTGCCAAACACGCGGTGGTACGGCAGCTGGTTGATAACCAGTGGCTGCATTTGTTTCAAATGCAAACCGATGGCCCAGAACGCATGGCTATTTCAAAATACCAGCGAAGTCAGTGGAGCGCAGTTAGCGAATAAATGTTACGGGGTGTCCGGCTCGGCGCGCCGCAGCTTTTTGCGCACCAGGGCAATGTTGCTGCGCAGCGCGTACAACTCGTTGGTGTAAGACAGCGGTACAGTGACTTTTTCTGCATGACTTTCCAGATCATTGAGTTCCCTGATGAGTTGGCTGTTGTCGCCACTTAACATGCGCAGCTCAATGTCACGCAGCTGGCCATACCACCTGAAGATGCGTGACCGCACCCGAAAGGTGTAGAGCGGCGGCAAAATGCGCGACAACGGCAGCAGCAGCACCAAAATAAAACTCAACACCAACCACATGCGCTCAATCAAATTGGCCTGCCAAAACGGCAAATAGCGCTGCATCAACGGCGCACCGTTTTTTATGGCGCGCTCAGCCTCTTTGGCAATCGGCAGCTCGTTATTTTCAATATTTGGATAGGCGCGCGCCCGTTTGAACCACCCTGCCCCGCCGTGCAGGGTGTTGCCCGCCAGCGCAAACAATTGCAGCAGCGCAGGGTGAGTGCTGGTTCTTGCGACCAGCGCTGTCGTTGGACCGACAAGGCGAACATCTTCAGGCGGATTGTTGGCGGCCAGGTCCACCACACCACGCGGCAAGCGGGTAGCGCTTAAAAAGTCAAACCGGCGCGAATAAGCATCGCTTTGCGGGAAGTTCATCAGCTTGACGCCAGGGGTTTGCAGCAGCATTTGCACCATCAATGACTCAGGCGCCGAGGCAAACACAATCGCATCAATCTCACCATCCAAAAACGCCATGGTGGCGGGCGTTTGCTCCAGGCTGGAGACTTTCAGACTGGCGGGGTCAACCCGGTTGCTGTCTAGTAATTTGTTCATCAAGCTGGGCACACCGCTGCCCGGCGTGCCGATGTTAATGCGCATGCCCTGCAACTGCGTCAGTCCAGTCAAAGTGGCTGTTGCGGTCACTTTTTTTGCGGCGGCTTCCTGGTAAAACAACCACAGAGGTTCTAAAAACAGGCTGCCCAAGGATTCCAGTTTTTCCTTGTCCGCGTCCGTGTAGTCACTGGTGCCGCCCTGCACAAAGCCCAGGTCAACCTTGCCGTCCCGCAGCAACTGCAAATTGGCTGCCGAGCCCTGGGTGGTGATCCACTCCACCGTGATGCCATCAAGCTTTAACGCTTTGGCATAGCGCTTGCCAAACTCTTCATAAGCACTTTGCGCCGGGCCGGTGGCCAGCGTCACATGCTTGGGTGGGTTCGGGTCTAACCACCAGTAAGCGAGCGCCAGCAAGGCAACCGCCAACAAGATAAAAGGCCCAAACGAAACCGCCAAGTCTCGAATGGAAAGAAGCGTGTACCGGATAGCTTTAGGCATGGGCAGCACCTTAACACGCCCAGCATTGGCCAACCATTAAAAAAGCACTTTAAGTGTAAAAAGTGCCTCTAGCCCAATTGATATGTACGCTATCAGCTATTAAATAAGTAGTGGCTGCACAAAAGCAAACCAGCCACCAACCGCGTAAACCGCGACGCTGACCAGATAAACCCGCTGCGATGTTTTGCGCGTGCTGAGGCAAGCTTCTCGCAGTGCGGCGTCGATGGGGCAAGGCGCAAACCGGGCACGCCACTGTAGCCAACCGCTCAAGCCCAGCATCACGCCCGCAATACCAAACACCGCCTCTTTGTACTCGCTGACCCACACCAGGCCCGGCACGGCTGCCACCAGCGTTGACAGGGCCGCGCCAGCGCCCAGCGCCACCAGCAGCGCTGGCAGTGCACAACACAGCAGCGTGCCGCTGCTGGTGAACAAGCTGAAGAAAGTCAGCCACCTGGCGGATGGTTCAGTCATCGGTACGTCGCTCATTTTTTAGCTTTCAGAGTCGCCTTGATGTCGTCCACCGACAGCGCCACGGTTTCCAGCTTGACCACGTCATAGCCAGCATCTTTGATTTCAGCTGATATTTTTTTACCGTCCAGCGTTTGTCCATCTTTCGCTTCAACTGCGACGACTTTTTTCTTCAAATCAACAAACACGGCTTTGGTTTCAGGCATCTTCAGCAGGCTTTTTTCAATGCCCTGCGCACAGAATGCGCAAACCATGCCGTTGACCGTGGCTTTGATGCTTTCGGCTGCAAAAACAACATTAAAAGTGCCTGTAGCCCAAATAAATAGAGCGCTAACAGCTATTGATTTGGTAGTGATTAATTTGTTTGATGTTTTCATGTTGTTCTCTCTAGGTTAAAAAATATACATAAAGTTAAACCGCCCTTGCTTCATGTTGTTCACCCCGAACTCGACAAAGTAGCGATTGTGAATCAGCCGCAGCATCGGCGTGATCTCAAGCTTTTCAGACAGGCCGCGCATGCGCCGCGCCTCAACAATCAACCACGGCTGGGTCTCGTCATAGTCAACCTCGTAAAACGAAAAGCCAGTTCGCGCGGATATGAAGTCGTGATTGAGGCCCTTTCCCGTCAGGCTCTCTCGGTACAGCCGTGCTGACACCGACGCATAAAACCGGGTGGTTTCATAGTCCGCAGACACACCTGGCGCCAGCATCGTTTTGCTGCTTCCAAAGTTGTTGCCAGTCACGCGGCCCACGCCGCCTACAAACCAGAAGTTGGCCTGCGAATGCTCGCCGTTGATGCGGTGGAGCAGCCGGGTGTAGGTCAGCTCGCTAAATTGCCGTGTCAAACGCTTGTCATCAGAGCGCATCGCCACGCCCCCGGCGCCAAACGCATCGCGCGGCGTGACGGCATGGTTAACCCAAGCCTCTTGCCAGTTCGGTGAAAAGTCGCCCATCGCCATGGTGCTGCCGTTAAAACCCATTGGGCCTGCTTGGGCACAGGCACTGGCGGTCAACGCCAAAGCTGCAAAAAATCGTTTCATGTCATTCCTCCAGAGCGCGGAAGACGTTGCCGTTACCGCTGTGATCACCGCTGTTAAAGCGCCTGCAGCTAGCCAGCAGACGCACCTTGGGCTTGAAGGCTAGGCGATCGGAGGTTTTTGACTCAGCGCTCTGGTTGCGCTGGTAAATGTGGCGCTGAACGCCAGCGGTGAAGCGTGCCGTATCAACGGGCTGGCAGACCAGAGCGCAGGCGTCAGGTTAGCTACTGCCAGACACAGCTCGCAAGTCTCACAGCTACAGCATTGCCCCGCAACATCGTCGCTGGGCGTCTTTGACTGCATGATGCAGTCCGCTGGCATCGGTGACTGGTCGGTTGCACCCGCCATCTTTGCATGTTGCACAGTAGTTGTCGCCATGTCAACCGCCATGACGTTGCCAGCCCAGCCGCGCAAGGGCAGCAGAACAAGCATCAAGGCAATCAACAAAAATCGTGGCAAGCAACGCATATGTAAATGATACGTGGGAAATTAAAAAGTTCCATCAGTCCCGCAAGGTGTTAGGCCATTGCCTGACATTCCCAGCCTTGCTGCGCAGGCAAAGTAAACGCTGGGTGCAAGCAGCACCAAGAACCTACCCTACAAGGACGCCACCTCATGACTACAAACCGGTTTTTCCATCAATTTCGCACTACGTTGCTCGTCTCAAGCGCAGGTTTGCTGATGACAGCGGTCAACGCGCAGCCAGCCGCCTCCATGCCTACTGATGCCGCAAAGCCCATGCCTGCAGACATCGTCAAACCCATGCCGAGAACCGGCATGGGCATGAAGCAAGGTATGGACACCGCACAAGGCATGGACATGAAACAAGGCATGGGTATGAAGTCTGGCATGGACATGAAGTCGATGATGATGGACATGAACGACAAGATGATGGCCATGAAGGCCAGCGGAAATGTCGATGTGGACTTTGCCATGATGATGCGCGTGCACCATCAGTCAGCCATCACCATGGCTGAAGCCGAACTGCAAAATGGAAAAGATCCGCAAATGCGCGTGATGGCCAAAGACATCATCTATGCCCAGAAAAAAGAAATTGCGATTTTTGACAAGTTTCTGACAAAGCAGCGCAGCGCTGGCGTGAAGATGGATCAGCCCGGCGAGCAGATGACCAAATAGCCCCGCGCAGTTAGCACCCACCGCTGCCCGTAACACATCGGATGTTTGATCAATGGTTCGAGACTGCAATTTGCTGCGCAATCCTGTTGCCCAGTCCTTGCACCTTTAAATGGCGACAAAAAAGGAGTCGATATGTACTACGAAAACATGATGGGGATGCATGCTATTTGGTGGGTGTTTTGGGTGGGCTTGGTGGTCTCGCTGCTTTTTTGGCGCGGTGGCGGCAGTTCCGCGCCCCGCAACAAGCCGCGTGAAACGCCTAGCGAGACGTTGCGCCGACGCTTGGCCAGCGGCGAAGTCAACGCTGAAGAGTATGAAAAGCGAAAAGCGCTGTTGGACCGCGATAGCTAAGCCGCGCATTTCAATTCACACACAACCGATTTGTAAGGAATCACCATGACCACCCTTCACCTCGACGTCCAGGGCATGAGCTGCGGCGGCTGCGTCAAAAGCGTCACCGCTGCATTGACAGCTTTACCAGGCGTACCCGCCGTTGAGGTTGACTTGCCCGCGGGTCATGTCACAGTCACTGGCGATTTCGCGCGCGGCGGTGACCCGTTGGTGCTGGCGCTGATGGCTGCGGGTTATCCGGCAAAACTGACCCATGCGCCTACAGATACAACCGCAACCGCAGGCGCAAAAAAATCAGGCGGCTGCTGTGGATAAGCCAGCAGCCCCTAGTGCAGGCCTTGAAGTGCCGCCGTTAAAAGACCCGGTGTGCGGCATGGCGGTGACTGACCAGTCGGAGCACAAGGCAGAGCACGACGGCAAGCCCTATTATTTTTGTAGTGCAGGTTGTAAAGGCAAGTTCAACGCCGACCCGGCTCAATTCACGACGGCCAAACTGGTTGGTGTTCGACAAACACCAGCGCCAGCAATTGGTGCCCGGCAGCTGAGCGTGGCTGGCACGATCTACACCTGTCCGATGCACCCTGAGATTCGGAAAAGTGAGCCAGGCAATTGCCCGATCTGCGGCATGACGCTGGAGCCAGTGATACCCGAGCTGGAAGAAGGCAAAGGCGACGGTGTGGGCAAGGAGCTGATCGACTTTCAGCACCGCTTTTGGTGGACGTTGCCGTTAACGGTGGTGGTGGCTACGCTTGCTATGGTGGGGCACAAACTGAATTTGTTCAGCATGGGCACGCAAAGCTGGGTGGAATTTGTGTTGTCGTTGCCTGTGGTGTTGTGGGCAGGTGCGCCGTTCTTTAAACGCGGCTGGCAATCGGTGGTCAACCGCAGCCCCAACATGTGGACGCTGATCAGCCTGGGCACCGGCGCGGCGTTTGTGTACAGCGTGGTGGCGTTACTTTTCCCGCAGGTCTTCCCAGATTCTTTCATTTCAATGGGCCGGGTGGCGGTTTATTTTGAAGCGGCGGTGGTCATCATTTCGCTGACACTGCTTGGGCAGTTGCTTGAACTAAAGGCCCGCTCACAAACCTCAGCCGCCATCAAATCACTGTTGGGCCTGTCGCCTAAAACAGCCCGGCGAATTGGCGTTGACGGCAAGGAAGAAGACATTCCGCTAAGCAACGTGCATGTGGGCGACATGCTGCGCGTGCGGCCAGGTGAAAAAGTGCCGGTTGACGGCGTGGTGCTTGAGGGCAGCAGCGCACTCGATGAATCGATGTTGACAGGCGAGCCGCTGCCCATCAGCAAGCGGGTGGGCGACAAATTGATTGGCGCCACGCTGAACACCAGCGGCGCGCTAGTGATGCGCGCGGATCACGTAGGCAGCGCCACCATGCTGTCGCAAATTGTGCAAATGGTCGCGCAGGCGCAGCGCTCCAAAGCGCCTATGCAGCGCATGGCCGACGTGGTGGCGGGCTATTTTGTGTATGGGGTTGTGACAGCGGCGGTGCTGACGTTTTTTGCTTGGGGATTCTTCGGGCCGCAGCCGAGTTGGGTGTTTGGTTTGATCAATGCAGTGTCGGTGCTGATCATTGCCTGCCCGTGTGCGCTTGGCTTGGCCACGCCGATGTCCATCATGGTGGCAACGGGGCGCGGGGCAACGCAAGGTGTGCTGTTTCGTGACGCTGCGGCAATTGAAAACCTGCGCAAGGTTGATACGCTTGTCATCGACAAGACCGGCACGCTGACTGAGGGTCGCCCAGCCTTTGATCGTGTAGTGGCAGCTGACGGATTTGAAGGTGATGAGGTGTTGCGCCTGGCCGCCAGCCTGGACCAGGGCAGCGAACACCCGCTGGCAGAAACCATCGTGCGGGCTGCCAAAGAAAAAAACATGGCACTTAGCAAACCTGAAAACTTTGATTCAGGCTCTGGCATCGGTGT
>JAYWFR010000215.1:0-3639 GCA_043778695.1 Polaromonas sp.
AAACGGCTCGCTTAACGCCGTAGCCACCGTGCCAGGGTGCAGGCTGACACAAATGCTCTCTTTGTTGCGCCGCGTCATTTCAATGGCCGCAGTTTTGACCAGCTGGTTAAGCGCCGCTTTTGCGGCCCGATAGCCATACCAGCCGCCAAGCGAGTTGTCGCCAATGCTGCCCACCCTGGCCGACAAAAAGCCCGCCACGCAGCGCCCGGTTTTGGGCAGCAGCGGCAAAAAATGCTTCATCACCAGCGCCGGGCCGAGCGTGTTGGTCTGGAAAACCTGGGTTAAGTACGCAGCATCCAGATTGGTAAAACTGCGCTCCGGCTGGCCCTGCTGCCCATGCAAAAAGCCCGTGGCGACCACCAGCAGGCGCAGTTGCAAATGGGCCGATGCACAGAGCTCGGCGATGGATTGAGCGGCTTTGACGATGCTGGCTTCATCACCGTAGTCAACGCTAACTTCGCTGCTGCGGCTAAGGCCAATGGCACGCGCGTAGTGGGCGTTGCCCTCTAGCTGGGCGAGCATGGCGGCGCCAATGCCGCCTTTTGCACCAATAACAACCGCTAGCCCAGCTTGTGTTAAACCTGTCTGCATACCCAAATACCTATCATGTTTACTATTAAATCAGGAGCTGCTCGCGCATATAAATATTGGGCTGCAGCCTGAATGACCATCAAGCCTCATCCATAAACCGCACCTTCACGCTCTTGCCCTTCACCCCGCCGTTGCTCAGCTTTTGCTGGGCCAGGCTGGCCATGCTGCGCTCAATGGCCACGTAGGTTGAAAACTCATTGACATTGATCTTGCCAACCTGTTCACGCGTGAAAGCTGGCACGCCTCCATCTGCACCAGTCAGGGCGCCCAGCACGTCACCGGCGCGGATTTTTTCTTTACGACCACCGACGATTTGCAGCGTGACCATGGGCGGTAGCAGCGGGTCGTTGCTTGCGGGCGTTAGTTCCGTCAGCTTGTGCCACACGCTTTCCAGCTTTTGCATGACTTCAATTTTGCCGACATAACCCATCTCGTCCATGCTGGCCAGGCTGACGGCCACGCCCTCCTCGTCAGCACGGCCGGTGCGGCCAATGCGGTGAATGTGCACTTCAGCGTCGGGCGTCACGTCTACGTTAATAACCATAGCAAGCTGCGCAATGTCCAGGCCGCGTGCAGCCACATCAGTTGCCACCAGCACTGAACATGAGCGGTTGGCAAACTGCACCAGCACCTGGTCACGCTCGCGCTGCTCCAGCTCGCCAAATAGCGCCAGCGCGCTGAAACCCTGGTCTTTTAAATACGCCACCAGCGCCCTGCACTGCGACTTGGTATTGCAAAACGCCAGCGTGCTGGCAGGCCTGAAGTGGCGCAGCACCTGAGCCACGGCACCCAAGCGCGCCTCGTCATGGTCACTGTCTGGCACCTGATACCAGCGCTGGGTGATCTTTGTTTTTTCATGCTGCGCTTGCACAGTGATGGTTTGCGGCGCTTTCATGAACTGCGCGCTCAGCTTGGCGATGCCTTCAGGGTAGGTGGCTGAAAACAGCAGCGTCTGGCGCTGTTTAGGGCACTGTTTGGCAACGGTCACGATGTCTTCAAAAAAGCCCATGTCGAGCATGCGGTCGGCCTCGTCCAGTACCAGCGTATTCATCGCCTCCAGATTCAAGTGCCCACGGCCCAAATGGTCCATGATGCGGCCCGGGGTACCCACCACGATGTGCGCGCCGTTTTCAAGCGTGGCCGTCTGGTTGCGCAGTGGAACGCCACCGCACAGCACCACCACTTTGACGTTTTCTTCAGCCCGCGCCAGTCGGCGGATCTCGGTCGCTACCTGGTCAGCCAGCTCGCGGGTGGGGCACAGCACCATGGCCTGCACCGCAAAGCGCCGCGCATTGAGGTTGGCGAGCAACGCAATGCCAAATGCGGCGGTTTTGCCACTGCCAGTCTTGGCCTGCGCAATCAGGTCTTTGCCCAGCAGCGCCACAGGCAGCGCAGCGGCTTGAATCGGCGTCATCTGGGTGTAGCCCAGCTGCGTCAGGTTAGCCAGCACGTGGGCGGGCAGGGACAGGAAAGCAAAGTTGTTGGCCGAAATATTCATGGTCTGATTATCGCGGCCAAGGGTATCCACCAACACAAAAAGCTCATTTTTGTAAGGTGCGATCAATTTGAAAGCTGCAAACTAATAAGTGTGCAGTCTAATTGCACGCTGCTTGATTTGGCTGTTCAGCGAAGCCTTTCAACAATTTCATCCCTATTTTTATCCTCACAAGAAAGTCAATCAAATCATGTCCACTCAACATCATTCAGCCGCAGCATCACGCCGCCAACTGTTGGCGGGCGGCGCCGCTTTGCTGGCAAGCGCTGGTGCGGCGGCGGCATCGCATGCAGGTGCTCCGGGTATGCCAGCAGGCGATAAGGCCATGCACCGCACCAACATGATCACCACCAAAGATGGCGCCCAGTTGTATTACAAAGATTGGGGTACCGGCCCGGTCGTCATGTTTAGCCATGGCTGGCCTTTAAATGCCGACGCATGGGAAGACCAAATGATGTTTTTGGCATCTAACGGCTACCGCTGCATCGCGCATGACCGCCGCGGTCACGGCCGCTCCAGCCAGCCATGGAATGGCAACAACATGGACACCTACGCTGAAGACCTAGCCACCGTGGTGGACACACTGGGCATCAAGTCAGCGACGTTTGTGGGCCACTCGACTGGCGGCGGTGAGGCCGCGCGTTACATCAGCCGGTTTGGCGGCAAAGTAGCCACCAAGGCAGTTCTCATTGGCTCGGTAACGCCTTTGATGCTAAAAACAGCGGCCAACCCAGACGGCGCCCCGATGAGCGCTTTTGACGGCATTCGCAAAGCCGTGCAGGCCGACCGTGCCCAGTTTTTCAAAGACTTGACGACGCCGTTCTTTGGCTTTAATCGCACTGGCGCCAAAGACTCACAAGGCATGCGCGACACGTTCTGGATGCAGGGCATGATGACAGGAATTCGTGGTGCTTATGAATGCATCAAGCAGTTTTCAGAAACCGACTTCACCGAGGATTTGAAAAAAATGACACTGCCTACGCTGGTCATTCATGGCGATGACGACCAGATCGTGCCAATTGGGCCGTCGGCAATTGCGGCGTCAAAGCTCTTGAAAAACGCCAAGCTTGAGGTCTACAAAGGCGGCTCACATGCCATCCCGCTGGTCAACAAGGACAAGCTCAACGCAGACTTGCTAGCGTTTTTAAAACAGGCATAAACCAGTACCCACTGGTAAAAACCTGACTGGTGAGCATCGGCGTCACCGCCAGTGCCCGCCAGCTGAAAAGCCCCTGCCCTCTTGCATGATGGATGCGCCACTATCATTGCACATCAACTTAAGTAAGGCAGGGCATGCAAAATTTTGACTTTGATTTGTTTGTGATCGGCGGCGGCAGCGGCGGCGTGCGTGCAGCGCGCATGGCAGGGCAACGCGGTGCGAAAGTGGCGGTGGCTGAAGTGGCTGACATGGGCGGTACCTGCGTCAACGTGGGTTGTATCCCGAAAAAGCTGTACAGCTATGCGGCACACTTTGCCGAAAACTTTGAAGAGTCGCACGGCTTTGGCTGGGAAGGCGCAGCGCCTACTTTTAATTGGGCAACGCTGAAGGCCAA
>JAYWFR010000216.1:0-8605 GCA_043778695.1 Polaromonas sp.
CATAGTCTTTAGCCCGCGCATAAAACTGCTCGGCACTTAAAAACAGTGACTCGGGCGGCAGCGCAGGCCGGTCGGGTGCGTCTTTGACCAGCCGGTAGCGGTCTTTGGTGTCTTGCCAAAAACGCTGAAACGCTGGCTCCAGGTCGCCGTGCAGCACCACGGTGGCGCTGTCGCCCAAGTAGTCAAACACGGTGGCGGTCTCTTCAAAAAACAGCGGCAGGTAGTACTCAATACCGGCTGTTGCCACGCCGTTGCCCATGTCTTTGTAGATACGGCTTTTGGTCGGGTCGCCATCAAGCAACTCGCGCCAGCGGCTGCGAAAGCGCGCGCGGGCGTCGTCATCCATCGGGAACTCACGGCCGGGCAGCAGGCGGACCTCTGGCACCGGGTATAAACTGCGCTGGCTGTCCGGGTCAAAGGTACGAATGCTGTCAATCTCGTCGTCAAACAAATCCACCCGAAAAGGTACCAGTGAGCCCATGGGGAACAGATCAATCAGCCCGCCGCGCACCGCGTATTCACCGGGGCTGACGACCTGCGTGACATGGCTGTAGCCCGCCAATGTCAGCTGACCTTTGAGTTTCGCTTCATCGAGCTTTTGTTTGACCTTGAACTCAAACGTGTAGCCCGCCAAAAAGCTGGGTGGTGCCAGCCGGTACAGCGCGGTGGCGGCTGGCACTATGACGACGTCGGCGCCGGTGTCTTTGTTTTTTTGCTGAATGCGCCACAGCGTGGCCAAGCGCTCGCTGATCAGGTCTTGGTGCGGGGAAAACGTGTCATATGGCAGCGTTTCCCAGTCGGGGAACAATGCGCAGCGCAAGTCAGGCGCAAAAAAGGCCAGCTCCTGCATCAAGCGTTGGGCGGTGGTGGCGTCGGAGGTGACGATGGCAACCAACTTGCCAGCTGCTTTTTCACGCAGGGCAACTTGCCCGATTAAAAGTGCGTCTGCCGACCCCACAGGTTGGGGCAGGGTGTAGCGCTTGCCGAGAACAAGCTTAGGTAAGGGTTTGGGTAAGTCCATCAATCAACACTTAAAAGTGAGTAGCCAATACAAAGCACCCCAAACTAAAAAGAGTGGGGTGCTGGTCTGCAATTGTTTCGCGCAGTACGATCATTTTAGAATTTATGATGACCACATGAAGCTAGAGCTAGAGAAGTCCCGTTTTTTTGCCTTGATTCCTTGCGCTGGCTCGGGCAGCCGGGCGGGTACTCGAAGCCCCAAACAATACCAGTTGCTGGTCGGTAAAGCCATGGTGTGGCATACGCTGCAAGCCTTCAGGCAAGTGGCCGAAATCGATGGAATTGGAGTGGTGACTTCGCCCACCGACGCGGGTTTCACACAAGCTTGCCCCGACTTTAACCAGCCGGGTGACCAGCTGTTTGCAGTGGGTGCCGCAAGCCGGGCCCTTAGTGTACGAAACGGATTGCAAGTGCTGCTTGAGCAAACTGCCAAGCCCAGCGACTGGGTGCTGGTGCACGACGCTGCGCGCTGCCTGATCACGCCCGAGCAAATCACCGTCTTGATTGATGCCTGTCAAGACGATGCAGTGGGTGGCCTGCTGGCTTTACCGCTGCCAGACACGCTGAAAAGCAGTGCTGAAGGCCGTGTGGCGGGGACTATTGCGCGGGCCGACAAATGGCTGGCCCAAACGCCGCAGATGTTTCGCGTTGGCGAGCTGTTGGCCGCCCTTGATGCAGCGAGTGACACGGTAACCGACGAATCCAGCGCCATGGAGGCGCAAGGGTTGCAGCCTTTGCTGATTAAAGGCAGCGCGCAAAACTTCAAGGTCACCTACCCAGAGGATTTCGCCCTGGCCGAAGCGATTTTAAAAACCCGGATGAAGGCAGAATGAAAGCAAAAAATGACCATTGATTTCCCCAACATCCGCATTGGCGAAGGCTGGGATTCCCACGCGCTGGTGCCTGGCCGCAAGCTCATCATCGGCGGTGTTGACGTGTCGCACACAGCCGGGCTGCTGGGTCATTCAGACGCCGATGTACTGCTACATGCCATCATCGATGCGCTGCTGGGCGCCGCCGGGCTGGGCGATATTGGCACGCATTTTTCAGATGCAGATGCCAAATTTAAAAGCGCAGATTCGATGTTGCTGCTGGCTGAAACGGCGCGGTTGGTGACCGAGCGTGGCTACAAAATTGGCAATATCGACAGCACTGTGATTGCCCAAGCCCCTAAACTGGCCAGTCATATCCCGGCTATGCGCAGCCGCATTGCCGCGGCGCTGGGCCTGGAGTCTGGCCGCGTCAATGTCAAAGCTAAAACGGCTGAAAAGCTCGGCCCGGTTGGGCAGGGCTTGAGTATGGAAGCGCGTGCCGTCGTACTATTATTTTAGGAGCTGCTAGCGTTTGTTTTACATAGGCTACAGCACGAATGCTGATTAAATTAGCTTAATATATCAGCCGCTCAGGCCGAATTTCTTGAAGAATTGTCGTGGCGATCTCTTCAATCGACTTGGTGGTGGTTGACAGCCAGCGTATGCCTTCGCGGCGCATCATGGCCTCTGCTTCATGGATTTCGTGGCGGCAGTTGGCTAAACTGGCGTAGGTGGAGTTGGGTCGGCGTTCGTTGCGGATTTGCGCCAGTCGCTCGGCGGCGATGCTCAAGCCAAAGATTTTTTTACGGTGTGGTGCCAAGGCTGGGGGTAGCTGGTGGCGGTCAAAATCTTCGGGAATGAGCGGGTAGTTGGACGCCTTCAACCCGTACTGCATCGCTAGGTAAAGCGATGTCGGTGTTTTGCCACTGCGGCTGACACCCACCAAAATCACGTCGGAGCCCGCCAGGTCCTTGTTGCTCTGGCCGTCGTCATGCGCCAATGAAAAGTTAATCGCCTCAATCCGGTCGTCATAGGCTTTGCTTTTGGACGCATCAGAAAACCGGCCCACCCGGTGATTGGATTTCAGGCCCAGCTCGCCTTCAAGCGGCGCAACGAACATGCCAAACATATCCAGCAGCATGCCGTTGCAGGTCGCTTTGATGACCGCCAATATCTCCATGTTCACCAGCGTGGTGAAAACAATGGGGCGTTTGCCTTCGCTTTCACCCGTATGGTTGATTTGCCTCACCGCTTGGTGGGCCTTGTCAACGCTGTCGATGAACGGCAGGCGCACGTGGCGTGGTGTCATCTCAAACTGGGCCAGAATCGCGTTGCCAAAGGTCTCCGCCGTGATGCCGGTGCCGTCAGAGATGAAAAATACCGTGCGATTGGGCATGTTGGCCTACAAATTGAGTTCAGGTTTGTGACAGGTCAGGGCTGTGGCGCTGACTGGGAGCGCCCTACAATTGCGGTCATTATCTCGATTCTCAGCATCATGCCCGGCCTCGCAGCCCGTCAACCAACTAAAACAACAACACGGTTGCCCGCTGTCCATGCCTGCCCCCCGGTTTTTAAACCTCCCGGAGTATTTTCATGTCCAACCTTTTTGCACAGGACGCTTTAGTCGTACCCTTTGAAAACTTGAGAATGAGCGATGTCGAGGTGGTAGGCGGGAAATGCGCCAGCCTCGGCGAGATGATCTCCCAGCTGCCCACCGGCCCTGCTGGCGTGCGCGTACCCACGGGCTTTGCCACCACGGCGCATGCCTTTCGCGTGTTTTTAGCCCATGCCGGGCTAGACAAAAAAATCAACGTTGTACTTGACGCACTCAACACCGACGACGTGCGGGCGTTGGCTGTAGCGGGTGCGCAAATTCGCGCGCTGGTTGAAGCGCAACCTTTTCCTGCGGATTTTGAAAAAGCGGTGCGTGAACGCTTTGCAAAGTTAAACGCTGGTAGTGCGCAGGCCTGTTTCGCTGTGCGTTCATCTGCCACAGCTGAAGACCTGCCCGATGCGTCCTTCGCAGGCCAGCAGGAAACCTTTTTAAATGTGGTCGGCATTGACGACGTGCTGCACAAAATGAAAGAGGTGTTTGCATCGCTGTACAACGACCGCGCTATCAGCTACCGCGTGCATCAGGGTTTTGCGCATGCCGATGTGGCGTTGTCGGCTGGCGTGCAGCGCATGGTGCGCAGTGACTTGGGCGCGGCGGGTGTGATGTTCACCATCGACACTGAAAGCGGTTTTGAAGACGTTGTGTTCATCACCTCAAGTTACGGCCTGGGTGAAACCGTGGTGCAGGGCGCGGTCAACCCAGACGAGTTTTATGTGCACAAGCCGATGCTGAAAGCGGGCAAGCGGGCGGTGATTCGCCGCAATCTGGGTAGCAAGCTCCTGCAAATGGAATTCACCACGCCCGCCGAGAAAGCAGCGGGCGGCAAGCTGGTCAAAACCACCGATGTGCCAACCGAGCTGCGCAACCGTTATTCCTTGACAGACGCCGACGTCGAGCAACTCGCCAAATACGCCTTGATCATTGAAACGCATTACGGTCGCCCGATGGACATTGAATGGGGCAAAGACGGTACCGACGGGCTGCTCTATATTTTGCAGGCCCGGCCCGAGACGGTAAAGAGCCAGTCCAAAGGCAAGGCTGAGCTGCGCTACAAGCTCAAAGCAAGCCAGGCCAAAGGGGCGCTGCTGGCGGAAGGCCGCGCGATTGGCCAAAAAATCGGCACTGGCCCGGTGCGCATCGTGCACGACATCAAAGACATGGACCAGGTGCAAGCCGGCGATGTGCTGGTCACTGACATGACGGACCCGAACTGGGAACCGGTGATGAAGCGCGCCAGCGCCATCGTCACCAACCGGGGCGGCCGCACCTGCCACGCCGCCATCATTGCGCGCGAGCTGGGCATACCGGCGGTGGTCGGCTGCGGCAACGCGACCGAAATGCTCAAAGACGGCATGCTGGTCACGGTGAGCTGCGCTGAGGGCGACACCGGCAACATTTATGACGGCCTGCTGGAAACCGAAGTCACTGAAGTAGAGCGGGGCACCATGCCGCCCATCGACATCAAAATCATGATGAACGTTGGCAACCCGCAGCTGGCGTTTGACTTTTGCCAAATCCCCAACCAGGGCGTGGGCCTGGCTCGGCTGGAGTTCATCATCAACAACAACATTGGCGTGCACCCCAAAGCCATTTTGGACTACCCCAATATCGATGCGGATTTGAAGCAGGCGGTTGAAAGCGTGGCCAGGGGCCATGCGTCGCCGCGTGCTTTTTATGTCGACAAAGTAGCCGAAGGCATCGCCACGATCGCGGCAGCTTTTTGGCCTAAATCGGTCATTGTTCGGCTGTCAGACTTCAAGTCCAATGAGTACCGCAAGCTGATTGGCGGCTCGCGTTACGAGCCGGAAGAAGAAAACCCGATGCTGGGCTTTCGTGGTGCTGCGCGCTACATCAGCGCAGACTTCCGTGAAGCGTTTGCCATGGAATGTGAGGCCTTGAAGCGCGTGCGCAACGACATGGGTTTGACCAATGTTGAAGTGATGGTGCCCTTTGTGCGCACGCTGGGCCAGGCCGCCAAAGTCACCGAGTTGTTGGCACAACACGGCTTGAAGCGCGGGCAAGACGGTTTGCGCCTCATCATGATGTGCGAAGTGCCAAGCAATGCAGTACTGGCCGATCAGTTCCTTGAGTATTTTGACGGCTTTTCAATTGGCTCGAACGACTTAACCCAGCTGACACTGGGGCTTGACCGTGATTCAGGCCTGGAGATCTTGGCGCAAGACTTCGACGAGCGTGACCCTGCCGTCAAGGCACTGCTGGCTATGGCCATATCGGCCTGCAAGCGCCAGGGTAAGTACGTCGGCATTTGCGGTCAGGGCCCTAGCGATCACCCGGATTTTGCGCAGTGGCTCAAGGACCAGGGCATCGGCTCGATTTCACTGAATCCGGACACGGTGATTGCAACCTGGAAGCAGTTGGCCGCTTAGCGTCAGAAACCAATCATTAGGCAGCCAAGGGAAACCCCGGCTGCCTTGTGTCAGCGCTAGCGTGACAATTGCGGTTCATGCAGCACAACGAAAACCGCCGCCAATACTGGCGCAAAAACCGTATCCTCATTACAGTGCTGTTGTGCATCTGGTTCACCGTGACTTTCGGCGTTAGTTACTTTGCCCGCGCACTCAGCTTCACCTTTTTTGGTTGGCCGTTCAGCTTTTGGGTGGGGGCGCAAGGGGCGCTCGGCGTGTATGTCGCCATCATCGGTTTTTACGCCTGGTACATGAATCGGCTCGACGTGCAGCACGGCGTTGAAGAAGAAAGCGACTGCTAGATGGCCGGCTTTTTCGGCACGCGTGACGCCATACGCCTGACTGCCCAGCAGTTCAAGGCGCAACTCAAGCGCTTTTACAGCTGGTACACCCTGGGCTTGGTACTGTTTGTGAGCGCGCTAGGCGTTGCCGAACGCATGGGGTTGCCGCGTTTGTGGATTGGTTCAATCTTCTTGTTGGCCACCATCGCGATGTACGCCGGCATCGGCATCATGAGCCGCACTACCGAGGCGGCTGAGTATTACGTAGCTGGCCGCCGCGTGCCCGCCATGTACAACGGCATGGCCACAGGGGCTGACTGGATGTCAGCCGCATCCTTTATTGGCCTGGCGGGCACGCTGTATTTGACGGGCTACAACGGCCTGGCCTTCATCATGGGCTGGACAGGCGGCTACTGCCTGGTGGCGCTGGTGTTGGCCCCGTATTTGCGCAAATTTGGGCAGTTCACCATCCCCGACTTTTTGGGTGAGCGCTATAGCGGCACTTATTTTGGACATTTGCCGCGGCTGATAGGCGTCGTGGCCGCTATTTTGTGTTCCTTTACCTACTTGGTGGCGCAAATTTTTGGTGTTGGCCTCATCACCTCTTACCTGACAGGCATTGCCTTTGAACTCGGCATTTTCTTGGGGCTGGGCGGTATTTTGGTGTGTTCGTTTTTAGGCGGCATGCGCGCAGTAACCTGGACACAAGTGGCCCAATACATCATTTTGGTGCTGGCTTATTTGATACCGGTGGTGTGGCTGTCGGCCAAGCAGACTGGCATGCCCGTGCCGCAGCTGGTGTACGGCTACCAGATGGAAAAAGTCACCGCCAAAGAGCTGCAAATCATCGCCGACCCTGAAGAGCAAAAAGTCCGCGCCATCTACCAGCAGCGCTCTGATGTGCTGGCTGAAAAGCTCAAGCACCCCGGACTGTCATTGGCACTTGACAGGCAAGCCGCCAGCCAAAAGTTAAGCGATTTGAAGTCAGGCAATGGCAGCGTGCAGGACATAGCCGCCGCTAGCAAGGCGCTGGCCAATTTGCCTAAAGACGAGGCTGGCGCACTCAAAGCCTACGCTCAGGCCAAAGCAGTTGCCGATATAAAGTCACAACCGTTGGCGGGCATGCCACCGCACGCCCAGCAATTTGCCGGTAACCCCGACGGCACGCACAAGGAGCAGGCGCAATACGACACATCACGGCGTAATTTTCTGGCACTCGTATTTTGTTTGATGGTGGGCACCGCCGCACTGCCGCATATTTTGAGCCGCTACTACACCGTGCCTAGCGTGCGCCAGGCGCGGCAGTCGGTGACGTGGTCGTTGCTGTTTATTGTGTTGCTGTACTTCACGGCGCCCGCTTTGGCGGTGCTGGTCAAGTATGAAATTTTCACAAATATTGTCGGCTTGCCGTTTGACCAATTGCCCGCCTGGGTTAACGCTTGGAGCAAGGTCGACCCGACGCTGCTGTCTGTGACTGACGTCAATAAAGACAATGTTTTGCAGCTGGGTGAGTTGACGATTGGCGGCGATGTGGTGGTGCTGCTGACGCCTGAGCTGGCCGGGCTGCCTTACGTTATTTCAGGCTTGGTTGCGGCTGGCGGGCTGGCGGCGGCACTGTCTACGGCTGATGGACTGCTGCTGACGATTGCCAATTCGTTGGGGCACGACTTGTACTTCAAAATAATTGATCCAAATGCGTCAACTGTTAGCCGCGTGACGGTGTCCAAGATTTTGCTGTTGATTGTGGCGTTGCTGGCGGCCTATGTTGCGGCGCAAAAGCCTGCCGATATTTTGTTTTTGGTGTCAGCGGCTTTCTCGTTTGCGGCGGCGTCGTTTTTCCCGGCGCTGAGTTTGGGGATTTTCTGGAAGCGCGCTACCGGCCTGGCCGCATCGCTGGGCATGATGTGCGGCCTGGGCGTGACTTTTTACTACATGCTGGTCAACCAGCCCTGGCTGCGTAGCGCCTTCGGCGTTACATCGCCCATCCAGCTCTGGTGGGGTATTGAGCCGATTTCTGCGGGTCTGTTTGGCGTGCCGGTTGGTTTTGCCGTGATTGTGCTGGTCAGCTTGGTCACGCCGCGCCCCAGCGAGCAAACGCAGGCGCTGGTCGACCATATTCGGTATCCTGACGTAAAAAAGCTATAATCCAAGGTTGCCTTGCTACACCCGAACTAGACGCCGGGGTGGCTTTTTACTAACCCAAAAGGAGTCTTATGCGTCACTACGAGATCGTCTTGCTGATCCACCCGGATCAAAGCGAGCAAGTCCCAGCCATGCTGGAACGTTACAAAGGCATGATCGTTGCCGGCGGTGGTATCGTTCACCGTGTTGAAGATTGGGGCCGTCGCCAGCTCATTTATCTGATTCAAAAACTCGGTAAAGCTCACTACCTGTGCATCAACATCGAAGCCTCACAGGCCGTGATGGACGAAATTGAACACGCGTTCAAGT